>DATKIS010001021.1:0-3169 GCA_035543975.1 Pyrinomonadaceae bacterium | reverse complement strand
GGCCAAAGCTTTATTTAAGGGTGGCGCTGACGCTGGTGGTGGTGGCCGGGGCGTTTAAGGCGGCGGTAGATGCGAGACCACACTTCCGGCTCTACACTAATGAGTTTGGCGGCGGCCCAGCCAAACAGGGATTTTACTTTCCTCACGATGAGTATTACGACGCCAGCATGCGCGACGCGATCTTTGAGATTGCGAAGCGGGCGAAGCCTGGGGCGCGAGTGGCGAGCGAGAGCACCAGTTTGGCGACTTATTATGCGCAGCGTGCCAATCGTCCCGATCTGGTTCCCGTGCTTCTTTCCGATCCCTCCGCCCTGAAACAACTGGGAGAGGGCGATTTTGTCATCGACGCGCCCGGCCGCCGTTATTTCAGCAATGAGCTGGTGACTTCGGCCCTGAAGCAGTCAAGCACCCCCGCGTTTCGTTTGTCGCTCGGCCCAGCTGCTTCGGCGGCGGTTTACCAGTTGGACAAGACTTCGGCTGAGGCTGTGGCCGAAGCCGCGCGACGCCTGCCACCATTAGCCAAGAGCGCAGATTCGTCCGCCGTTGGTCCCTCCGGAACGCACTAAGAGCAAAACGATCCACGAAATCACACGAACCAAAGCTCATTCTTCGTGACGCTTCGTGCTATTTCGTGGATCAATTCTCCGCTTCAACCACTCCTCAAATGACCTTTGACTCTCGCTTGAATGTTTTCCCTGCAAGAGGTTCTCGACGCTTATGTCCTCATCCAGATCGGGCCAATGGAGGCCTTCTCCGTTTCCAATCGGACGCCAGTTATGACGTTCTTCGGGTGTGCCGTGCAGAAGCCGCGGGTACCAGGCGAGCGGGACAGAGATCGAGCGCCCGTCGCTCAAAGCGACTGCCAGGGTGTCATCACTGATGACAATCTTCTGTGCTCTGACATCAGCCGTTAAGAACTCATTCCAACTCCTCAGCAGCGTCTCTCTTCTTTCTGTCACGAGATTCTGTATACGACCAATCTCGATCCTACTAAAACCCTCACTGGTTTCTAATTTGACTGGCTCAAGCCAGAACTTGGTAACGCTGTTGTCCCGCTGACATGAATGTGCTTTCGGTCGTCCCGATCACCCGCGTAAAAGAAGAATCTATAGGGTCCAATTCGCAACACCGTTGGCATGCGGACACGATCTTGGCCTGCATAAGCATAGTCCGGAGTTCGTCCGCCGTCACCTTAATCAGAGGTTGCCAGAGTCCTTTCATCAGTCTGAAATAGGGCGACTACCGCCTAACCTCAACTTCAACCGGCTTCGCGTCGCGAGCGTCATAACCCTCAGGCCAATTTGAGATGTTCATTCCATAGGGCCAGTCGGCGTCGGTGGTCACCGCAAAGCGAATCGTGAGAGGCAAGCCACGCATGGCGCGCAGGCGGACCCAGAAGTTATCCACCTTCCACTCCTGGATGACGGCTTCGCCTGGCTTCTCGTTCGAAACCAGCCGCGAACCGCAATCGGTACCATTGATGAAAAGCGTGACCCGCGTCTTGATATCCGCGGGACTGGCATCCTCGGGAGGCACAGGCTGAATGTGCGCCCGGACAATTACTTCGCTGACCCGCCGCCGATCCTCGCGCTCCGGAACGACGTAATCGAGATTCCCCATCCCGAATCCCCAGATGTAGCCAAATCCGCTGCCTTGTTTTTCGAAGCGCGCTGCCACCGCCATTCTTGGTTTGAAACGGTATAGCAGCGAACGGTCTTCCCGCAGAAATGTCTGCGGAACCGTGGCCGGATCGCCGGGAGCACGACTCCAGGCAAACTGGCGCGGAATGAGGTGCCGCCTGTCATCAGTTAATCTTTCCGGCTGTGCGGCGGATTCGAGTGCTGCGAACATCTGAGCAGCGCGGCTAACTTCAGCCAAAACGCCCTGGTCGCGAGGGTTATTGTAAGTGACCCCATAACCGCGGGCCGGATCTGGTGTCAGGATCCAGAACATGGCGCCGGCCGATCCCGCCCGGACATTGCTTTCAAAAAACGCGCGAAACCATTCCGTCTGTGAAAAGCCATTATGGCCTTCCACCCCCATTCCGAATTCGCCAAACACCAGCGGTTTCCTGAGTGAAAAGGCAGCCGCAGACCGATTGTCAATGAACTCCCTCATCGCAGCCGGCGAATCTACGAAACTGTTTTCGTCTGGTCGTGGATAGTTGTGAACGTCACAGTAATCGACGGTGGTCAACTTGTGATCCAGCAGCCACTCGCGTCTCTCCGCAGCAGTGCGATAACCCCAGGTCCCGGGAGTGACGAGGTGGTTCGGATCAAGCGATTTCACATAGGCGCTCATTTCCTTAATCCAGGCGCGGCGCTCGGCGAAGTGGCCCGTCACCACCTGGCCCTCGTTGATCAACTCCCAACCCAAAAGGTTTGGATCATCCCGGTAGAGCGTGCCGGTTACTGTGTTGCGGCGGGTGACGATCTTCTCCACATGCTGGCGATAAAGGCGGCGCGTTTCTTCGTTGGTGTAGAAGAGCATGGCGCGTTTCGGGTTAATGCCGAAACTAAACTTTTCATCGGCTGCATCATTAATACCCGCCCAGCGGAGATACTGGGTGACACCGCCCGTATCGCGCCACCAGTTGGTCAGACAGAGTTGGACGTGGAGCCGGTTGCGGGCCGCTTCGGCCATGACCCTATCCAGGTGAACTAACGCTTCCTCGTTCCATTCGTTTGGAGTAAACCGAAAGGAGTGGTTGCGCGGCCAGTCAGCAAAATCTGCGAGGGGACCGATGTCGTTTGGACCCCCCTCGCCAAAAGCCCAGACTCGAATCACTCGCATACCCACTTGTGAAGCCCGCGCGAGGGTTTCCGGCATGGCAGCCCGGTCTTCATCACGATACATAACGGCGACGTTGGCGCCGACAAAACGAAACGGGCGCCCGCCCACAATGAAGCGGCCACCACGCGTACGTACGAAAGCGCTCGACGAGGACCGCCCATCACCAGACGACCCGTCGCAGGAGATAAAAAACGCCGCGCCCGCAATTGCGAGCACGGCCAAGGCAATGGCTCTTTTGCACATCAATTCTGAATGGCGACCGGATCCATCCGACTTAGAGGACCAATAGCCGTTTCCACTAGCGCGGGCTGGTTAGTCTGATGAAGCCCATAATCGCGCAAATTGCGGCAATCACAATAAAGAAGTTGAAGAATGA
>DATKIS010001020.1:0-6253 GCA_035543975.1 Pyrinomonadaceae bacterium | reverse complement strand
GCAAGCCCATTTGTATCCACCCGAATGGAGGGGGTTCCCTGTCCATCGATGATCTTACCTGCCGAAACAGTCCAATGATATGCCGGAGAGATGTTTCCTGAACCGCCGGTCAACGTTGAAGTAAAGGTAACGGGTTCATTGGTGTCTACCCGATCAGGACAGATGATGCTCACGTTGGGACAGACGGGAGCTGGCGGTGGCGGCGGTGGGCATCGATTCACCAACACCGTGGTCGAAGAGAAGGCCTGGCAGGCCTCGTCGCCGCTGCCGGTATCGATATCCACGTAAGCCTTGTAATAGCCCGGACGCATTCCGGAGAGGTCCCAGGTGACTGCCGCCCCATCACCCTGGATGCGGCCACCATTCGTGGTCCACCGGTAGCGGATCGGATAATTGGAAGTGGCTCGAGCATTCAGCTGCACGAGTGCTGGGCCGGCACCCTCGCAGACCATGATCACACCCGGTTCGGCCGTCAGACTAAGGTTTGGGGGAGTATAGGCGACGGTCTGCTTTCTCGATTTCTGGGCGAAAGCTGTAGAACCCAGGGCAATAAGTCCTACCAGGGCAATTGGCAGGAGCAATGCAATATCGCGGCGATCGTGTCTCAACATTTCCACTCCTTTAGGGGTAGTTACTTGTTCAAGTCCGCCGGGGCAATTGGCCGACGGGTCTATTCGGAGAAGCAGCAGATGATAGAAAATAGAGGGAATAGGCGTTCATTTCCATAACTCTTGCTGGTTTCTAGCTGGCGTAACCGTTAACGCTGGAGTGATTATCGACCGCCGATCGCGGCGTTCCGCAATCTGGTTGCTGCCCCCGACTCGTGGTTTGACTCAGTATTCAAATTCAAGTAGATAGATGGGCGCCAAATCTCCCTCCGGTCGCTAGTGTGGTAAAGAGAATGAAGCTAACGCTGATAATCGTCGTCTTTTCGCTGTGGATAGGTCAAGCGGCGTGTACCAGGAAAAAGCCGGTAGATACCGCGAATGTAACGGCGGGTGTGACCAATCCGACTGAGGGAGATCGATCCCAGGCGCGCGTCTATTTGGATCGCGGGAAGGAGCTTTATCACAACGATGAGGATGACAAGGCCGTGGAGGCCTTTCAGATGGCGCTCAAGTTGGACCCGGAACTGGCCGAGGCCCATTTCCGCCTAGGGCTGGCCTTCGATGCGGTCGCGAAGGAACAGGAAGCCGAAGACGCTTATAAGAAGTCCATTGAGAAGTATAAGAAGTATTTGGAGGCCAACGGTAAAGACGCTGAAGCCCACTACAACATGGGACAAGCTTACGCGGGCCTCCACCTTTACAGCGAAGCCGTCCGGGAATACCGGCAAGCCACCCGACTCAAGGATGACGATGCCGACATCTATTACGATCTGGGAACTGCCCTCACGAAGCTCGCCCAGTATGATGAAGCGGCGTCAGCCTTCTCGAAGTCACTGGAGATTGACCCTGAAAACTACCGGGCGGAGGACGCCCTGGAAGAGGCTCGCGAGGATGCCAAGCGCATTCGCGCCGGCAAAAAACACCAGGAGGATGTGCTGAAGAAAGGGAAAGCAGAAGGGCTGAAGAAGGGTGAAGAAGGGTCGGAAGCCCAGTCCTCCACCTCGCCGTCTAAGTCGAATAGCAATCGCAAGCCCTCAAACACAAATCGCAAGCCCTCGAACACGAACCGCAAGCCGTGATTGAGCGGTCGATTAGTCTTAACTCGCGGGCTGTCATCTATCGTCCCCATCCGAAAACAGGCGCAACTCTTTCCGGTCGTGTCCGAATCGGGGAAATCCTTGGTGAGCCTTTGCGGCTCTTTGCGTACTTTGCGGTAGAAAACTCCTTAACAACGATGACCTCAAAGAGCGCGAAGAGCCGCAAAGTTTGCGCAAAGAATTGAAGTTAGGGACATACCCCCTTCCAGTCCACTAGGTTAGCTCTGTTCTTCAGGGTAAGATTGCCCGAACGCAAAGATGAAGTTTTGTAGGAGCCGCAATGGCAACATACACGCCACCACCATATTTCCCCCAAAGCTCGCTGGCTCCGCCCGACAAGAATCGATACAAGAAGTTCAAATTGATGATTGTGGCGGTGGTGATTGTACTGCTGTTATTGCTGGCGGGAATAGGATGGGGAGTTTGGCATCTTATTAGATCGGTTTTGTAATAAAGGGAATCCGAGTCCACCGTCTACCGATGTTGATAGGGGGAGAACCCCGGTAAGCTTGGTTTCTAAGTGGTGCGAGCCGCGGTTCCAACACTACCGAGCTGACGCAGCCAGGGAATCCATGTACTTGACCCCACGCTCGAGGGAGATTGCGGCTGGTCCGCTTGACAGTTCGGTTCCCGACCCTTATAGTCTCCCGTTTCGGACCTACAGTCTGAAGGTAACAATGCAACGTCCAGTTGGTTCTGTCGGTGTGGAGACGTTGCCCCGGCTGGCAATTATGGCAGGCGGTTTGACAATTATTGTGGCGTAAGTTGCCTGCGTCGCGACAGCAAATTGCTGTTCGCTCCAGCGCAGACACGCGTGAAAGGTGCTTGCGGCCTTCTCGTCTTAAATGCGACGCCACAGAAAAGTCGGCTACAGGGAAGCCATCATCCACACCCGCCTAAAAGCGAAATCAGAACATCCCTAACAGAAATATTTTAACAGGGCAGCTCGCCTGCGCTGACTGCCGGACAAAGCGGTATTCCCGCGCGGTTCCCAACTGAGGGCGCCAAAAGTTCCGGAAAGAGGCAGGTAACGCCTTTTTGCGCGCTGAAAACAGCGTTTATTAGCGACGAGGGAATATCAGTGCCGACGATTAACCAGCTAGTTCGCAAAGGTCGCCAAGCGGTTAAGTACAAGACCGCCAGTCCGGCGCTCCAGAGTTCGCCGCAGAAGCGCGGTGTTTGCACGCGCGTTTATACACAAACCCCTAAGAAGCCAAACTCGGCTTTGCGCAAGGTGGCGCGTGTTCGCCTGACTAACGGTATCGAGGTGACGACCTACATTCCCGGTGTGGGACACAACCTGCAAGAGCACTCGATTGTGCTGATTCGCGGCGGCAGAGTTAAGGATCTCCCCGGCGTGCGTTATCACGTTATTCGAGGGACGCTGGATTCGGTAGGTGTTTCCGATCGCAAGCAGGGACGTTCAAAGTATGGTGCCAAGCGGCCAAAGGCTGCGGGCAAATAGAGCTTCGGATCCGAGATTGAGGGATTATGCCAAGACGAAGAGTTGCAGAACGACGAGAAGTGCTTCCCGATCCGATTTACACCAGCCCCCTGGTGACTAAGTTTATTAACGGTGTCATGTGGGGCGGCAAGAAGTCGGTGGCGGAAAGCATCTTCTACACCGCGATGAAGCAGATCGGTGAAAAGACCGGTGAAGAGCCGCTCAAAGTGTTCAAGCGTGCGATTGATAACGTAAAGCCAACCGTCGAGGTCAAGTCTCGGCGTGTCGGTGGTTCAACTTATCAGGTGCCGATTGAAGTGCATCAGGAACGACGCGGCGCCCTGGCGATTCGTTGGATTGTTTCCTATGCCCGCGGTCGTGGCGAGAAGACGATGACCGACCGGCTGGCTGGCGAAATTCTGGATGCGGCCAATAACCGCGGCAACTCGGTGAAGAAGAAGGAAGACACGCACCGCATGGCGGATGCTAACAAGGCGTTCGCGCATTACAAGTTTTAGGAGAGCGGTAAATGGTGAATGGTAATTAGATACTGAAAAACCGAACACCCACTATTTACTATTCACCATTCACATTCACGAGTTATGGCTAAGCACGATTTAAACAAGACCAGGAATATCGGCATCATGGCCCACATCGATGCCGGTAAGACCACCACCACGGAACGCATCCTTTATTACACGGGCATCACGCACAAAATCGGCGAGGTGCACGAGGGTACGGCAACTATGGACTGGATGGAGCAGGAGCAGGAGCGCGGTATCACGATTACCAGCGCCGCAACCACCTGTTACTGGGAACGCAATAGCGTAGATCACCGCATCAACATCATCGACACCCCCGGCCACGTCGACTTCACAATGGAAGTTGAACGTTCACTGCGCGTCCTTGACGGCGCCGTGGCTGTATTTGATGGCGTTGCCGGCGTCGAACCACAGTCAGAAACTGTGTGGCGCCAGGCTGATAAGTACGGCGTACCGCGAATTTGCTTCATCAATAAGCTGGATCGCGCGGGTGCCTCGTTTGACCGTTCGTTCGAATCGATTATTACCCGCCTGGGCGCAAACCCTGTCGCAATTCAAATTCCGATCGGCCTCGAAGATCAGCTCAAGGGAGTGGTCGACTTGATTTCGATGAAGGCCCTCGTCTGGAACGACGAAAGCAAGGGTTCGGAATACGAAACGGGAGAAATTCCTGAGGATTTGAAGGGAGCCGCTGCTGAAGCCCGCGAAAAGCTGGTCGAGGCTGTGGCTTCGGTTGACGACGGCTTGATGCATAAGTACATCGAAGGTGAGGAGATTTCTCAGGAAGAGATTCGTAAGGCGCTTCGTAAGGGAACCCTCGAATTGAAGTTGGTTCCGGTGGTCACCGGCTCGGCCTTCAAGAACAAGGGCGTGCAAACGCTGCTGGATGCGGTGGTTGATTATCTTCCGTCTCCGCTCGACATTCCCCCAGTGGAGGGTGTGAATCCCAAGAGTGGCGAAATTGAAGCGCGTCCACCAGAGTCGAGTGCTCCTTTCTCCGGTCTGGTCTTCAAGATCATGGCGGACAAGCACCTTGGCCAGTTGTCTTTTGTGCGCATTTACAGCGGCACGATCAAGGCCGGTTCATACGCTTACAATCCCATTAAGGAAACCAGAGAGCGCGTCGGTCGGCTGATGCGAATGCACGCGAACAAGCGCGAAGACATTGAAGACGCAAGCGCCGGCGAGATCATTGCCATCGGCGGCATGAAGCAGGTAACCACGGGCGATACGGTTTGTGACGAGAATAAGCCAATTATCCTCGAGAGAATGGAATTCCCCGCTCCCGTGATCCGTGTTGCCGTCGAGCCCAAAACTCGGCAGGACCAGGACAAACTGGGCGTGGCTTTGAATCGCCTGGCTCAGGAAGATCCTTCTTTCAACGTTTCAACTGATCCCGAGACTGGCCAGACAATCATTGCCGGGATGGGTGAGTTGCACCTGGAAATCATTGTCGACCGCATGAAGCGTGAGTTTGGCGTCGAGGCAAACGTGGGCAAGCCACAGGTAGCCTATCGCGAGACGATTACTCAGGCAGCGCCGGGCAAGGAAATCTACAAGAAGCAGACCGGCGGTCGTGGTCAGTTTGGACACGTCGAGATCGAGATCGAGCCGGCGCCGGGCGAAGGTTTTGTCTTCGAGAACAAGATTACCGGCGGCGCGATTCCGAAGGAATACATCAAGCCGGTTGAGCAGGGAATCAAAGACGCTATGGAGCGCGGCTTCCTTGCTGGGTATGAGCTGGTTGACGTCAAGGTTCGCCTCGTTTTTGGTAACTATCACGAAGTCGATTCGGATGAGCGCTCATTCCACATCGCCGGGTCGCTCGCATTCCAGGATGCGCTGCGAAAGGCGAAGCCTGTTTTGCTCGAGCCAATCATGCGAATTGAGGTAGTGACGCCAGATGAGTACATGGGCGCGGTTAATGGCGACCTGATGCGCCGGCGCGGGCATATCGAAAAGACGGAGCCCCGTCCGGGCGGTGCGCAGGTGATTACGTCGTTCGTCCCGCTTTCAGAGATGTTTGGATATACGACTGACTTGCGTTCGGCTACGCAGGGACGCGCCACATCCACGATGCACTTCGAGCGCTACGACCAGGCGCCGAAGACGGTTGCCGAAGAGGTGATCGCTAAAGTTCAGGGTGTGGCTAAGTAGCAAGGGATCCTTTCAAAAGGGAGCGAGAGATACATGTCAAAGGAAAAATTCGATAGAAGCAAGCCGCACGTGAACATCGGGACGATCGGGCACGTGGATCACGGGAAGACGACGTTGACGGCAGCGATCACGAAGGTGCTGGCGAAGGGGAACCCGAAAGTGCACTTCGTGGCGTTTGACCAGATCGACAAGGCGCCGGAAGAGAAGGCGCGGGGAATCACGATCGCGACGGCGCACGTGGAGTATGAGACGAAGAACCGGCACTACGCGCACGTGGACTGTCCGGGACACGCGGACTATGTGAAGAACATGATCACGGGAGCGGCGCAGATGGACGGGGCGATCCTGGTGGTGGCGGCCACGGACGGCCCGATGCCGCAGACGCGGGAGCATATCCTGCTGGCC
>DATKIS010001019.1:0-2425 GCA_035543975.1 Pyrinomonadaceae bacterium | reverse complement strand
TGATCGAGCTCGAAGGTAAGACGTTTCTTCTGGCCGCTGATACGAATAACATCGAGCCAGCTGTCTACGAGCATCTCCGCCGCCATACTGGAGACATCGATGTACTCTTCCTCGGCATGGAGTGTGACGGCGCGCCGATGTCCTGGCTCTACGGCCCGTTGCTAACGCGCCCACTTGAAAGAAGAATGGACCAGTCCAGACGGTTCAACGGTTCTAACTATGAGCGAGGCATAGGCATTGTCAATCAGTTCAATTGCAAGGACGTCTATGTCTATGCAATGGGGCAGGAACCATGGCTGACCTATGCATTGAGCCTGCGTTATACGGACGAGTCGAATCCGATCATCCACTCGAACAAGCTTGTTGAGGACTGCCGTAGTCGTGGAATCGAATCGGAGAGATTGTTCGGAAAGAAAGAGATTTTTTATGGCACTGAACCCATAACCAGTCGCGCCGCGGTCTAGCTTCAGCCTGCGACGCAGGCGTAAGCATGAAGCCTGGGCGCGAGCCCCAGGATCAAGAAACAGAATGTTTTGCAGCCCCTGTTTGCAGCCCCTGAACGAGCGGCAGCACCGTTGGATTTCGATTTTTTTGCAAGGCGGTTGAAAGAAGTAAACCTCATTACTGTAAAAGAAGACCAGCGTGAATTCACAAGACAAAGACTCCTTTCAAAAAGGCAACTGGTTCCTCAGTCTGCTTGTCGTCTTACTGCTGGCTCTTGTTGTCCTCGGAACAATTAGTCTGCACCGGCCGCCTCCCCTGACTAGTGCGGGCGCGCTGACAGAGTTTTCTCGGGAACGCGCGCTTCAACATCTGCGGCAGTTTGCGACGGAACCGCATCCCGTAAATTCGGCTGCGCACGATCGGGTTCGTGATTACATTTCAGACCAACTGGTCAGGCAGGGTTTACAACCGGAGATCCAGACTGCTGAGGTGGAAAGTCATAAGTTCGATTGGGAAACTATGACTTCCTTGGGAAAGGTACGGGTTCAAAATATTGTCGCGGTGATGAAAGGCACAAATCCGGGAAGCAAAGCGGTGATGCTCAGCGCACACTACGACAGCGTGCCGCAAAGTCCGGGCGTCAATGATGACGGTGCGGGCGTGGTCACTTTGCTGGAGACTGTCGCCGCGGTAAAGGCAGGCGGGAGCTTGAAGAACGATCTCATTCTCCTATTCACGGACGGCGAGGAGTTGGGACTGCTCGGCGCTCAGGCGTTCGCGAAAGAAAATCCACTTGCAAAAAACGTTGGCGTTGTTCTCAACTTCGAAGCACGAGGCTCGTGTGGTCCAGTCTTCATGTTCGAAACCAGTGAGATCAATGGCGACTTGATAAAAGAATTTGCGCGCTCAGCTCCTGCTCCCTTCGCCAACTCTTTGATGTTTAGTCTCTATCAAACTCTCCCGAATAATACCGACATGACGATTTTCCGAAGGGCGGGTATGAAAGGATTGAATTTCGCCTACATCGGTTGTGTCGGCAATTATCACACTTTGTCAGACAATCTGAATACGATCGACCTCGCTAGTCTGCAACATATGGCCTCTTACGCGCTCGCTTTGACACGTGGGTTCGGAAACTCCTCGCTGGACCTTGCCGGCGGCCAGTCAATTTATTTCGACCTGTTCGGCAAGCGACTGATAGTCTATTCGCAAAAGTGGGTGCTGCCACTGAGTCTGGTCACTGTTCTGTTGGTTGCAGCGGTAATAGGTTTTGGGTTGAAAACGGGTAGTCTAACGCTTCGCGGAATTGGTTGGGGCGCCCTCGGGTTCTTAGCGAGTCTAATCGGATCTAATGTCGTTCTTGGACTACTCTCGTTTTTAGTTCCGGGTGATGATCGAGGAAATTCAGCAGGCGCAGGTGTTGGCTTGTTTGCGTTCGGCTTCGCCATCGTCTTGTTTGTGATCACCTTAGCTGTCTACATTTTTTTGACTCGTAAGACAGACGTGCTGAACCTTAGCGCCGGTGCTTTGCTTTGGTGGGTATTCTTCCTGGCAGGTTCCATCCTCGTACTTGAGGGAGCTTCTTACCTGTTCATGTGGCCCGCACTTCTGGGAGTCATTGCGCTTTTGATTTTGTTGGCGAAAAAACATTGGAATGTTCATCCGCTCGTTCAACTGTTGGGAATTGCATTCGTGATGCTGCCTTGCGTGGCGTTGCTCACCTGGACCACCCTCGGGATTGTTCAGGGGCTGGGATTTCGAATGCCCGTGCTGCTCGCGACCCTCATAGTTCTGACGTCGGGACTCCTTCTGCCATTTCTGGAGTTCAGACCGATTTGGGGAACATCGCGAACAAGCGAAAAAAGATCGTCCCTTCGCTGGCTTCACACGGATTCGTAAGGTCTGTGGGCCAACGGGACGTACTTGTTAGTTCAGATCAGGGAGGCGCGTTGTTTTTCGACAAAGCCCGTCCCAGATTAAT
>DATKIS010001018.1:0-3067 GCA_035543975.1 Pyrinomonadaceae bacterium | reverse complement strand
GCCGGTACAGTTTCTTGAGTGTCGCCTGGTTCTCTTCGACCAGGAGCGCTACCACAATTTCACCATCGCGCGCCTCGGTGCGGTTTTCAATCAACGCGATATCGCCGTCGCAGATGTGTTCATCGATCATCGAATCACCCTTAACGCGCAACGCATAAACGCGGTCGGGCTTCACCCGGCCCAGCAGGAAGCGGGGCACCGAAAGCATCTCGGCGGATTCAACCACATCGAGTGGGGCGCCGGCGGCAATTCGACCCAGGAGTTTGACCTGACAAAGAGCGTCTGGATCATCCACCTTTACGGAAAGCGCAAACGATCCATCTTCGTGCGTTCGGGTCAGCAGGCCGCGACGTTCGAGTGCGGCGATGTGCTTGGCTATCGTCGCGCGCGACTTGACCCCAAAGTGTCTGGCTATCTGTGCGTATGAAGGCTCGTATCTATTTCGCTCGGAGAAGCGCGTGATGTAATCGAGAATATCTTTCTGACGTTGAGTACGTGGGAGCATAGTGACAGCCAATTCTCGAGCGCGCAGTTATGAAGAGAGCAGACGACCCTTGAGATGTCGAGGCATTCTATGGCGCGCTAACTAAAGCGTCAAGTGTTTGTTCAGCGCGCCTGTGCGCGAGGACAATTGAGCAACTCACTAACGATGTGAATAGCGTGCGAGGGTTCGCGGAAAGATACGAACTCCGGCCGGCATCTGGGTCAACGACATGGGCCGGTTGGTTAGGACTGCCGTCGCCTTCATGCTGTAAACCGCTTCATTAAGATCGTTATCCGGTGTGATAGCCACACCTTTGAATGCAGCGCCGATGAAAGCTCCCTTGCTACGAGAGTATGAAAGAATTCCAGCATCGAGTGTGGTATTTGTTGAGGCAGCAACTTCACGTCCGACTGGACCAGCAACTACGCCGGCCTCACCGCCCATTTCAAACTTATCTTCGAGCAGACCTTTCACCCCATCTTCATTCATGATCAGAAATACGTAGTCGTTTTTCTGCGCACCAATCTGGGCGCCGAAGCTGCCCCCACTAAGATTGAAAAACGCCGGGGCTGACCAACCGTTGCGTGTTCGCCGGCTGATGACGCCCTGGCCGCCGCGCCCGCCAAATATGAAGGCGGCCTTAACAACGCCGGGAAACACCGCAATGGCTTCGGCCTTGTCCAGCAGTTCCTTAGGAATCGCCTTCTCCCGGACGTTCATTATTTCGGTAAAAACTTTCGCCGCGTCAGCGGCATGGCGGGTTGCGTCCTGTAATCGGTTCTTTTTCTGCGCTGAAGCAGCGACGGCACAACTGAAGACCACTAACGACAAACCGAGAGAAAGGGAAACGGCACGATGGATCACGGTCTTCATTACTTACCTCCAGAAATTCTCGAACTATCCATCTGAAGTAATACCCGAATCTATCCCGAACGGCAAACGCACATTCAGATCTTATCTCATCGCAAAGCCTCCGCGAGGTAATCCGGGGACGCTCGTTTTCCAGGTTGCACTTAAGGAGATGCGCTTTGCAATCGCATTGCAATAATACCGCGCTTGAACTATCGACTCTGTACCTCGAAAGTTAAATTGGCCCACTTGGATTCGTAGTCAAGCTCCGGATCCGCTAGCCGCGTCATATGGATCATTTGTAAGTACCACTTCCCTGCCCCCGCCAGCTTGAAGCTCACTTTGCCATCCGGTCCAGTCCGCCCGCGAACCAGGTGCTGATGACCGTCGCGTGATTCCCAGCCACCCTGGACAAACTGGTTGACGAGTGGTCGCCCATTGAGAGTGCAGATCACCGTAATAGTATCTCCAACTTTCAGCGAGTAAGGATTCTCTTGCGGAATGATTTCGACGGGATAACCTAAGGGACGCTTGTAGTCGTCCGAAAGTTGATCCCCAACTTGAAACACCGCGCGTTCATTCTTTGAATAGCGCTCGCGAACATCCTTATGGAGTTCGTGCTTTCGCCGGCGATCGGCGAGCGTATCGGGCAGGCCATCGTTGTGAAGGTAATCGTTAAACTCCGCGGCGCTCAGGTCGGTATCTCTTGGTTTGGTAGCGATGCCGACAAGATAAGTGCCAGGACCACTCGTCTTGACCTCGAGCATGGTGGTCTTGCCCTCGTCACGCCAGGCGACAGAGTCGCTGACTGAACCCGGCAGGTTTGGTCCAAACAGGCTCACGTCGCGGATGCGGTCGCGGGTAACGAAGCCATCGCTTCGAATGAAGTACTGGTTCCGCAGCGACACTGTCGCGAGTGAATGAGGTCTTAAGAAATAGGAATCCAGCTCGAGATAGACAGCCCGGGTGCTGACCGCGGCCGCAAGGATTAATACGAAGGCCGCGAATTTCCATGCTCTTCGAGCAGGATTCTGTGCCATTGGTCTTCTAACGGCGGCGTCCTTCAACGTGTCCCGGGAGGCGCGGAATACTCCTCGATTATCTTCTCGCGCACTTGCTCGGGGCTCAGCTTGTCTTCCTTCTGTAGCTTGTAGGCCATCAACGCCTCGTCGACACAAACCGTACAATGCGATGCGTGGTCGTCAACGAAACATGTCTGAAGACTCTTGTGGCCATATGCCTGATCGCATTCGCAATAACAAGGAAGCTGAGCCAGGGTCTTCGGAATCTCCTTCGCCACTTGGTAAGCCTGACGCGTCTTGCCAGCAAACCCGGCCGGAGCCAACGTTGGCGAGAGTGTGTCTATTTGCGAAACGCTCTGGTAAGCCGGAACTCTTGCGGTGTGGCTGTGGGAAGAGTCGGAGTGGGGCGCAACGGCGGGTGCGGCGGTGGACGTGCGGTCACCCTGGCCCTGAGAGCTTTCTCGGGTACCGATGAAAACTAGTCCCGCCGCCCCAATCAGAAGCACGGCGAATACAACAACCAAGACTTTATTCTTCATTTTTCGTCCTTAATCCGGGTTTGAAAGTACCGCAACTGAACAGCGGGCCCGGCCCCTGTTCAAACACGTAAAGAGCGCGGGCGCACCCAGGCTGTTCGCCTCGGAAACGCCCGCACCGTACCTCTCTGGTTACCCTTTTGCTTTTTTCTGCTCGTCGGTCATCTTCATGTCGC
>DATKIS010001017.1:0-7444 GCA_035543975.1 Pyrinomonadaceae bacterium | reverse complement strand
CCTATGAGGCGCATACTGGACGTGAATCGACATCACGTGGGCTCCTGCCGGCGTTAGAGCGGGGTCGGTCAGCGTAGGGATGGTGATATCCATGTATGGCGCTGGCGAGTAGTCGCCATACTTGGCCGCGTCGAAAGCCCGTTCCAGATAGTCGATGTCGGGCCCAATGTGAATCCGCCCGGAAAGCCTGGAGTCTGTTCCAGAAGCGTCATCGACTCCGACAAAGCGCGGCCGGCCGGAAAGCGCGAGATTGATCTTGGCGGAAACTCCTTTCGCGCGATAGTTCTGTATCTTTGAGAGAAAACTGGGGTCGAGTTCGACCGGGTCTACCAAGTCGAGTAGGGTGGTACGTGGATCGGCATTGGAAACTATGGCGCGCGCGGAAATCTCCTCCCCACTGCTCAAGACAACCTTCGATGCTCTGTGTTCGCTGGTCTCGATACCGGCTACCGGAGCCGAAGTTCTGATTTCCACGCCCAGACCGCGAGCTGCATTGGCCAATGCCGCAGTCAACGCACCCATCCCTCCCTTGACGAACTCAGTCGGAGCCATCGCGTTGCCGTCAAACGCCGCCTGCAGCAGGAGTCCGGCGCTGGTTCCCGCCGACCACGGGCCCGCAAAAGCGCCGGAGATACCCCGCGCCGCGATTAGCGCTCGCAGGGTCTCAGTCTCGAACCATTCCGAAACCAAATCGGCGACGGCCATCGGTCCCCATCGAAGCAGGCGGTAAGCATCTTGTTTTTCGAGTTTGCGAAACGACAAACCCAGCTTCCCCAGACTCCACAACTCCGTCGCCGCGGGCTGGTCTATGGACGGCGGAGTCATGGTCATCAATGGTGCAAGCACCCGACCGATGCGAGCGAAAGATCGCTCGAATTCGGGGTAGACTTTTGCGTCGGCCGCCGAAGTCTTTTGCAGACCGGCAATGGTGCGGGCCTGGTCGCGATAAAGACAAATGGATTGACCGTTTGGATTGAGCGCGAGCGCCCGCACATCGGGTTTGAGGAATTCCAGACCGTGACGTTTCAGGTCGAGATCCTTATAGATGTGGGGCAGAAAGGGTCCGGTGGAGTGGTCGAGAGTAGAGCAGCGGAAACCGGGATGAATCTCCTCGGTAACCGATCCGCCGCCGACAATCTCGCGGCGTTCCAGCACCAGCGTTTTCAAGCCAGCTTTGGCCAGGTAGCAAGCCGCGACCAGACCATTGTGACCGCCGCCGATGATGATAACGTCGCTCTTAGTCATTTCTCAGGGGTTCTTAATAGGACCTGTTTCCTATTTCTTATCCTTCAGAATCCGCATCGCGGCGTTGCGACCGGGGGCGCCCATAATGCCGCCGCCGGGATGTGTTGCGGAGCCGCTCATGTAGAGGTTTCGAATCGGCGTGCGGTATTGCGCCCATCCGGGCGCCGGTCGCAGGAAGAAAAGTTGTTCGAGCGTTAGCTCTCCCTGAAAGATATTGCCTTCAGACAGGCCGAAATCGCGCTCGATATCAAGAGGCGTCAACACCTGCCGGTGCAGAATTAGGTCCTTAATGTTCGGCGCGTGCTCGGCGATCGTGTCGATCACGGTATCGCCAAACTCTTCTCGCTTATCGTCCCAGTGTCCTTCCTTCAAATTGTAGGGTGCGTATTGCACAAAACAAGACATCACATGTTTGCCAGGTGGTGCCACCGAAGGGTCGGTGAGGCTGGGAATCACCATGTCAATGTAAGGCCGGCGGGAGAAGCGGCCATACTTCGCCTCATCGTATGCGCGCTCCATGTAGTCGACGCTCGGCGAAATCGAAATCGCTCCGCGCAGATGTGGCCCAGCACCGGGCAGACACTTGAATTCCGGCAGTCCATCCAGCGCCAAATTCACTTTGCCCGATGACCCGCGATATTTGTATCGCTTCAAATCGGCGGCAAAGTCCTCAGGCAGATGTTCCTCGCCCACCATCTTCATAAAGGTCAAACGCGGATCGACGCTGGAGGAAACAATGTCCGCATAAATCTCATCACCATTCTGGAGAACCACTCCCTTGGCCCGGCCGTTCTTCAGTATGATCTTAGCAATTGGAGCTTCAGTCCGAATCTCTGCTCCAAACTCGCGGGCCGAATCGGCGATCGCGTTGGAAATCGCGCCCGTGCCGCCACGGGCGAAGCCCCACGACCGAAACGCGCCATCAATTTCGCCCATGTAGTGATGCAATAAAACGTAAGCCGTGCCGGGTGAACGTACACCCAGGAAAGTGCCGATGATTCCGGACGCTGACATCGTCGCTTTGAGCACATCAGTCTCGAACCACTGATCGAGAAAGTCGACTGCGCTCATCGTCATCAACTGCACCTGGTTGTACTTATCTTCGTCCGGCAGGTTTTGAAATCGTTTACCCAGGAAATAGAGGTCCTTTAGCCCGCGCGGATTGAGCGAAGTCGGATCCGGCGGTGTCATACTCATGATCGGCTTAACGAAGCGGGCCATTTCGAGCATCGCCTTGGCATACTCGTCATAAGCCTCGGCGTCGACCTTCGAGTGACGGGCGATTTCCCGCCTCGTCTTCGCATGATCATTTACGCGCCAGAGGTAATCGCCGCTGGGCATGGGCGTGAAGGTGCCGTCCAGCGGAAGAATTTCCAATCCGTGACGCGAGAGGTCGAGCTCACGAATAATTTCCGGCCGCAGCAACGAGACCACGTAGGAACACACGGAGAACTTAAAACCGGGGAAGATTTCCTCCGTAACCGCGGCTCCGCCCAGAACATGACGGCGCTCTAACACCAACACGCGCTTGCCTGCGCGGGCCAGATAGGCAGCGTTCACCAGTCCGTTGTGGCCGCCACCGATGACGATGACGTCGTATTTGTCGCTCATGAAATTGTTCGGTAATGCCAGTTTGCTGAAGTAGTCAAGCATACTTATAATCGCTGGCCCTGACAAACATCGGTTATTGAGGTGGCGCATGCCCGTCGGAACCGCATTCCACGAAAGAACATTTCAACTGTGTGAGAGCTTGAACTATCGCGAGTGGTCGGGTTATTACGCCGTCAGTTCCTACGAACCTCACCATGAGCACGAGTACAACGCTATTCGAAATGCAGCAGCTCTGATCGACATCTCGCCGCTCTTCAAATATCGCGTCAGTGGAAAAGACGCGACCCGACTGATTGACCGCATTATTACGCGCGATATGCGTAAGGTTTCGGTGGGCCAGGTTATTTATACGCCGTGGTGCGACGAGCACGGAAAGGTGATCGACGATGGGACCGTATCGCGGCTTGAAGAAAATATCTACCGCTGGACTGCTGCGGATCCGAGTTTGCGATGGTTCATGCAAAACGCAGCCAGGATGGACGTGCACGTCGAAGATATCTCTGAAAGTGTGGCTGCGCTCGCCTTGCAGGGTCCGACTTCCGGTCGCCTCCTCAAAAGTTTAGTCAAAGATGCGGACATCGAAACGCTCAAATACTTTCGCGTAACCAGCGGAACGATTGCCGGCGTTCCGGTTGATGTTTCTCGTACCGGCTATACCGGCGATCTGGGTTATGAGATTTGGGTTGCGAGTGAGCGGGCGTTAACTATTTGGGATTCGTTAATGGATGCCGGACGAGCCTTTGATATCCATGCGGCCGGAATGCTGGCGCTGGACGTTGCTCGGGTCGAAGCCGGGTTGTTGTTAATCGAGGTCGATTTCAACAGCAGCAAGAAAGCGCTTATTGAAGAACAGAAGTACTCACCGTTTGAGATGGGTCTCGGACGGCTGGTGCACGCCGGCAAGAACCGCTTTGTCGGACAAGCAGCATTGATTGCCGAACAAAAGCGAGGGCATACACGCGAGATCGTTGGTCTCGAAATCGACTGGCCTGAGGTTGAACGGCTGTATGAGACGGCAGGTTTGCCACCTGCAGTTTCGCCCATTGCCTCCAGAGTTGCGGTGCCCGTCTTCAAGGACGGGATTCAGGTCGGTAAAGCAACCTCAAGCACGTGGTCACCCGTGCTGAAGAAGATGATCGCGCTCGCTACTGTGAAACGTGAGTACAGTAGCCCAGGCACCAAACTTCAATTTGAGATCACCATTGAGGCTAAGAGGTATCGGGCGCGCGCCGTCGTAGTAAAGACCCCTTTTTTCAGTCCAAAGCGGAAGACTGCCACACCCATAGCTTAGAGCGGCTTTGCCGTCTTCCGTGTGGAAGCGCCATGCCTTTCGGACAAGTAAACAAAATTAACTTGAGGCTGAGCCTCAGATGTCGACAGCGTAGCCTCACCACCATCAGATTTCGAAAGGCGATTCTTTTCCGCAGAGAAAGCGCGGAGCCGCGGGAGCCGTAGCCGATCGTGACCTCTTACCTGGAACAACTAATCGATAGTTACGAACCTAGTCTGCCACTCGATCAGGCCTCGACCATCCCGGCCTCCTGGTACACCGACGCGGACTTATTTCAACTCGAAAGGCAAAGCGTCTTCGCGCATTCGTGGCAGATGGTCTGCCGGTTGGATCAGGTAACAACGACAGGACAGTACGTCACCACTGAAATTGCTGGAGAACCAATAGTCGTCGTACGCGGGGACGATGGTCAGTTGCGCGGCTTTTTCAACGTTTGCCGTCATCACGCCGCTGAGATCATGACTGAAGCTGCGGGCACAGCCAGGCAGCTTCGCTGTCCCTATCACGCCTGGACCTATTCACTGGCGGGCGAATTGAAAAGCACCCCCGACTTTGCCGGTGTCTGTGCCTTCGATCGCTCAGCGAATAGCCTCGTGCCAGTCGAGATTGGTGTTTGGGAGCAATGGGTGTTCGTCCGGATCGAGGGCCAGGGCACATTGGAAACCTTCCTCGGTGCGGATTTAATTGAGCAAACCCGCCCACTCGAGTTGAATGGCCTTCACTGGATGGAGCGTCGCCACTATTCGTTTGATTGCAATTGGAAGGTCTTTGTCGATAACTATCTCGACGGCGGCTACCATGTACCACATCTCCACAAGGGCCTGGACAGTGTGCTCGATTACCGGAAATACGAAATTGAGAACGGCGAGCACTTTTGTTTGCAGTCGAGTCCCATGGTTAGCGAAGGTGCGGAAGCTCAGACGGGCGCGGTCCGACAGGGCGACCGCGCCGTTTATTACTGGGTTTATCCAAATTTCATGATCAACTTCTACTCCGGGGTAATGGACACGAATTTGGTCATACCTCGCGGAGTTGATAAGACGGAAGTAGTTTTCGATTTTTATTTTCCGGATGTTTCGGCGGCTTCCTGGGAGCGCAATCGGGCCAGCATCGATGTGGGCCAGCGCATTCAGGATGAAGATGTCGCTATCTGCAAGTCGGTGCAGCGAGGACTAAGCTCGCGCGCTTACAATGCCGGACGCTTGTCCGTTCGACGGGAAGCGGGCGAACATCTATTTCATCGGTTACTTCATGCTGATCTGAAAACGGGGCTTCACAGCTCCCGCCAGCATTTCGCCCGCACTCAGCGCTGAAGTCGTTCGTCTGAGACAACACTTGCCTAACCAAACTGAACTTGCTCCCGAAGTCCACTCTCGAGGCCGCTTGCTGCGCGTGTTGGGAGTAGGTTTTGGCTTGGCGGTAATCATTGGCAACACGATTGGCGGAGGAATCTTCTCCCGTCCGGGAGCAATAGCATTGCAGCTGCCCCATCCGGGACTCTTCCTGGGAGTTTGGGTTCTTGGCGGGCTTTACGCGTTGCTGGGCGCGATCTCTCTGGCTGAACTCGGCGCGATGATCCCGAAGGCGGGAGGACAGTACGTTTTCACCCGCCACGCACTAGGTGAGTATGCGGGCTTCCTGGTTGGCTGGAGCGATTGGATTTCGACTTGTGGCTCGGCAGCAGGAGTTTCACTGCTGATCGGTGAATTTGCAGGCGGTCTCTTTCCTGCTCTCAACGGAACCCGAGAAGCAGTAGCCATTGCCGTTGCCGTGGCAATCATCTTCGCAGCGCTGCAGTGGCGAGGAATCATTTGGGGAAGCACTTCGCAGAACATCACCAGTGTTTTCAAGGCACTGGCCTTCCTGGTTCTAATTGCGGCGGCTTTCGTCTTAGGGGGAAACAGCGCGTCCACAGCGATTCCGAATCCCTTGGTACCAGCGGATATGGCCCTGGTTGCCGCGCTGGTGCTCTCCCTTCAGTCTGTTATCTACACGTATGACGGCTGGAATGCGGTGGTTTATTTTTCCGAAGAAGTCACCGATCCGGGCCGCGACATTCCGCGGTCAATGTTTGGCGGAGTCTTAGCCATTATCGCAATCTATCTACTCGTGAACCTCGCGTTGCTGTACGTTCTCGGGATTTCGAATCTGGCGGGCCAGGATTATGCGGCAGGCGCGGCCGCCAGGGTGATATTTGGAACTTACGGCGACACTATCTTCCGCGTGCTGGCGATTTTGTCGATGCTCAGCGCGATCAACGCATATCATTTGATGTCCACCAGAGTGCTTTTCGCCATGAGCCGGGATGGACTCTTCACGAAGAAAGCCGCCGAGGTTAACCAGGGTGGTACGCCTGGCCTGGCGTTGTTTACGAGTGTTGCGGTAGCTGTAATCTTCATTCTCTTCGGTCAAACTTTTGAAAAGGTAATTACGGTCCTCGCCTTCTTTTTTGTGGCCAACTACACACTGTCCTTCATTTCGGTGTTCGTCTTACGTCGCCGCGAACCTGACCGGGAACGGCCATATCGCGCTTGGGGGTATCCCTGGACGACGGCTCTGGCCTTGCTAGGTTCGATTGCGTTTTTGGTAGGGGCCGTCGCTAGTGATACTCGAAACAGCGTGTACGCGTTGTTACTGTTGGCAGCGAGTTACCCGGTCTTTAGGCTTTCCAGGCATCTCATGTAAATAGTCGAACGGTTGGTCGGGGGAGCTGACAGGTTGAGCTATTTAGATTCGCCGATCCCGGGAGTCTGTAGGCATCGGAAGAATCGAGTCGATACCTTGGGACCAATTTGGGTAGAGGATCATGACCCGGGAAAGAGCCTGGCGTTATGCGCCTAACGTGTAGAGGGGTAAGCCACCCACCATTCCCTTACCTGCGAGAATTCTCTAGCCTTTGAGCGTTTGCTCTGGAAACGTTCTTCTTCGTTCACAGGGTGCTCAACTAGTTAGGGTCAATAGCCACTGTAGGGCCGGTTAGTCGATTGGGGGAATGTACCCCCTTAGGCATCCGGTACCGTTATCAAGTCTTAAGAACGCCCTCGATTTGTTGTTCGTCAAAGTCAGATTGTTTCTACCGACCCGCATTGCTCAACACCCTTCATCACGTTTCCGCATTGGGCTAGGAAAGACATCATCCGCGTTGGCATGGACCTTGCCGATTACCATGGCGAGAACCGCTAATTCGCGGATTTCTCGCCAAATTGAATGATCTTTCAAAGAGATGAAACGCATATTGACTGATATGCCGTCGCTATGACCGGAAGTCTCCTAGAGGAACACTGTTAGGAGATGATT
>DATKIS010001016.1:0-8178 GCA_035543975.1 Pyrinomonadaceae bacterium | reverse complement strand
AGCCAACACCGTAGATTCAAGCCTCGACCTGGATTCAAAGTCCGGGTCGAGGCTTTTTTATGAGTCCGCGTTCTAGCTGGGATCGATGACCGAGAGCGATTTAGTCCGTGGAGCGGACGGCTGATATGGATGCCGCCGTTTTCTTCAACCGTCCGCTTCACGGACTGCGGCTCTCATACCATGACAGCCCAGCAGTGAACTGCTGGGCTACTATCAGTCGTCAGCTAAGCGCGGACTGGGACGACCAGTCCAAACTGAGTGGTTGTTGGAATGGCATCTCACATTTGCGTGCGCCTCGCTTAATGACAGAATACCCGCATGGCAGGAACGCTCTACCTGGTTTCAACTCCGATTGGTAATCTCGAAGACATCACGCATCGAGCTGTCAGACTGCTGCGCGAGGTGGAGGTCATTGCCTGCGAAGACACACGACATACGCAGAAACTCCTCAATCACTACGGCATCAACACCCGGACCATCAGCTATCACGAACATAACGAACGCGAACGCGGCGTCGAACTCCTGCGCTTGATCGAATCGGGTGCGGACGTCGCTGTTGTTTCCGACGCGGGCACCCCGGGGATCAGTGACCCTGGCTTTCGCATCGCCCGATTGGCAATCGAGAGTGGTGTCCGCGTGGTTCCCGTCCCCGGCCCTAGTGCCCTGATCACCGGCTTGGTGGCTTCGGGCATGCCTACGGATGAATTCTTTTTTGGCGGGTTTCTTCCTCCTCGTTCAGGCGCGCGACGCGCGCGACTGAGCGAGCTTCGCTTGTTTCCGGCCACGCTAATCTTCTATGAAGGCCCACACCGAATTGCGGCCACGCTCAAAGACGCCTATGAGATTCTGGGCGAACGCGAGGCGGTAGTGGCGAGGGAGTTGACGAAAATACATGAAGAGATTGCCCGCGGACGTTTGAGCCAACTGGTGGAGCAATTCTCTTCTCCCGACAAAGCCCGCGGCGAGATGGTCTTGATTATTGATCGCACCGTGATCAAGTCTGAGTCTGTGGATCCTGACTCAACGTTGAGCATTGCGGCACTGGTTGCTGAGCTCGAGGCGGGAGGACTGGATCACCGGGCCGCACTAAAGAAAGCGGCACGTGAGTTAGGGCTGTCGCGTGATGAAGCCTATCGTCGTCTGGCAGCGGAGCGAGGTCGAGAATAGGGCTTGGTGAGGCACTCAATCTAACCATGCAGGTCTCACAAAACCTCAGGGTTGGAAAGGCGGGCTTGCCCCCGCTCTTTCCTTTTTCAGAAGTAGATAATTGAAAAGATTGCGGGGGACAGGCCCCCTTCCTAACCCGGAGACTGCAAACGAGCCCTGAAACTTTTTGAGTTGAACTCCTCTCTGGAGCAAAGGAGGCTCGGATTCTTGTTCAGCTAATTCCCACCCAAGCTCGCCGGTAGCTGCTTATCAACTTTCAGCCGCGCTGGCCGGCTAGCAATTTCCCACAGCATCATGTAGACGGTGCGGGTCACCTTCTCCATCTTTTGAAAGTCGATCTTCTGCACTTCATCGCCGGGACGATGGTAGTCTTCGTGCACGCCGTCAAAAAAGAAAACTATCGGAATGCCCTTGCGCGCGTAGTTGTAATGATCGCTGCGGAAGAAGAAGCGATTGGGATCGGCCGGATCGTCATACCGAAAATTGTAACTGAGATTCAAATACTGTTTGTTTACCGTCTCGGTCAACTCACCAAGCTCCGTACTCATCATCTTCGACCCAATCACGTAAACCTCGGTGGGCCCCGAGAGGTCGTTGTTGCGGGGATTGGTGTCGCCTTCCTTCTTGCTCCGGCCGATCATATCGATGTTGAGTTGGGCGACGATCTTATCCAGCGGAATCGTTGGATACTCGGTGAAGTAGCGAGAGCCCCAGAGGCCCTTCTCCTCGCCCGCGTGCCATACGAACAGTACCGAGCGCTTGGGCCGGATACTTCCTCTGCCGAGGGCTTCGGCCATTGCCAGCAACGCTGTAGTCCCGGATCCATCATCGTCGGCGCCGTTGAAAATTGAATCGCCATTCACAGCCGGACCAATGCCGACGTGATCGTAATGTGCGCCGAGCGCCACGTACTCCTCCTTCAGTAACGGATCGCTGCCCTCGAAGATCGCCACGACGTTCTGCGTAGAGATCGCGTCAAACTTGTTCTTCACGGTTACTGACAACGTCTTGGACGGATTCAGCGGAAACGGTTCCGGCGATTGCCCGCCGTAAGCGGCCTCAAAGAGCGAGGTCGCGTTTTGTCTCTCAGCCTGGAACAAGACATTCGCGACTCTTGGCGCTATGACGATTCCAGGGAGTGATTGCCCACTTGCAGGTTGAAATTTTTGCACCGTGGTTGCGCCACGCTCCGAGATGCGGGTCCAATTGCGGGTCCAGTTTGCCATGTATTGAAAATCGGGGATGAACACGAGACCAATCGCACCCTGCTTTTTGGCGTACTCGGAAGGTTCCATCCAGTCTTCCCCGCGTTTGCCGGCCAGATCAGATCGGCTAATGCCACGCGGCAAACCATCAGGTGGAGCGAACACAATCACGATTTTCCCCTTGGCGTCGATGCCCTTATGCCCATCAATATTCTTTGACTTAACAAACCATCCATTCCCGGCAAACACCATGGGGCCGGAAATTTCTCCACTCCGGGCAAACGGAATGTAATCCTCGCCGAGCACCAGGGGCTGGTTATTCAGCTGTGCCTTAGTCTCGGCCTTGTCCACGAGATCTTTACTGAGGGCGATCTTTTGGAAGTAAGTGCCGTTGTCACCTCCGGGCTTGAATCCCCAGTGCGGCAGGTTCGAAGCCAGATACTGGGCGGTGAGGTCGAGCCCGCGCGAAGGCGTATCGCGACCTTCCATCAAGTCGGACGAAATAAACGAAAGGAAGTCCTTCATTTGCGCGGCCGTAATCGTGTCAGTACCTCTTTGCGACACGGCCGAAGTCGGCGTCGTTTTCTGAGTCTTCGCCGTTTTGCGTTGGGCCAGAACTGCAGATGTTAAGGGGATGGCTGAAAGACCAGGAATGAGAACAGTAATCAAGGTCAGGGTAGCTACAAATCTTCGCATAGGAACTCCGCTGTGAATGATGAATCGTTTGTAAGCAAGCTTCATTATTGGGGTCAGGTATTACGCAGGATAACTCGGAAAGGGTTTTTAAGCTTGCTGGACTGCCTGAATCAGCCTGGTCAATGTCTCTTTCGCGTCGCCATAGAGCATGCCGGTCACTTCTTTGAAGAAGAGGGGATTCTCCAGTCCGGAGAACCCTCTGCCCTGGCCACGTTTCAAAACCACCACTGACTTGGCGCGGTCAACTTCCAGAATCGGCATACCGGCGATCGGGCTCTGCGGATTATCACGCGCATCCGGATTCACCACGTCGTTAGCTCCAATCACCACGGCGACGTCGGTTGAGGGAAACTCGGGATTGATCTGTTCCAGCTCATACAAAGAGGAGTAAGGAACATTGGCCTCGGCCAGCAAGACGTTCATGTGACCGGGCATGCGTCCCGCAACCGGATGGATCCCATATTTGACCGTCACCCCTCGCTTCTCAAGCGTGTCGGCCAGCTCGCGGACCGCATGTTGCGCCTGCGCCGTAGCCAAGCCATAACCCGGCACGAAGACCACTTTGTTGGCATAGGCCAATTGGATGGCGATGTCTTCGAGTCCCACCTCGCGCATCGATCCCTGTTGCTCCCCGCCGCCGGCTCCGGTGGTGGCAGCGCTGCCAAACGCCCCAAATAAGACGTTCGTCATCGAACGATTCATGGCCCGGCACATGAGGATTGAGAGAATAAACCCCGAGAAACCATCCAGCGTTCCGGCGATGATTAAGACCTTATTCGAGAGCACAAAACCCGTGGCCGCAGACGCCAGGCCCGCGTAGGAGTTAAGCAGCGACATAACCACCGGCATGTCCGCAGCTCCAATCGGCAAGACCAGCAGCAGTCCAAAAACGAACGCCAGGGCGACCATCAGGAAGAAGAGCGGCATCGAGCCGGGCACAAAGATCAGGTAAACAAAGATGCCGATAGTAGTTGCCAGGAGCGCCATGTTGAAGACGTTTTGGCCCCTGTAAGTGAGCGGCGTGCCGCGGACCAACCCCTGCAACTTGGCAAACGCCAACAAGCTGCCAGTGGTGGTTAACGCACCTAGCATTACCTCGAAGCCAAGCGCACCCATCGTGATGGTTTCAAGGTGTCCGCCATGACGATAGAACTCCGAGATTCCCACGAGGCAAGCGGCAAACGCACCAAAGGCATGGGAAAGCGCCGTCCGTTGGGGCATCGCCGTCATCGGCACCCAAAGGCCCATCACCAGCCCAACCAGTGAGCCCAGCACCAGACCCAGAATGATCCAGGTGTAGGTGATGATCTCGAGATGCATTAGCGTGCCGATAATGGCCATCAGCATGCCAAACTCAGCCAGGTGCATCCCGCGTTTGGCGGTTTCCGGATGGCTCAGCCCCTTGAGGCCGAGAATGAAAAGGATCGAGGCCAGCAGGTAGCTTAGTTCGATGAAGTAGGTGCGCACAGTGTTCGCTTGCTATCGGGATTAACGCCAAGACGCCAAGAGCGCCAAGGCACAAAGAGAAATGAACTAATATGAATGCCCTAATCCTGGTTTTTTACTTGGCGCTCTCGGCGTCTTGGCGGTTGGTTATTCCTTCCCGCTTTTGGTCGGCTTGCGCTTGAACATCTTCAACATGCGGTCGGTAATCACAAAGCCGCCGACGACGTTGGTGGTGGAGCAAAACACGGCAACGAAACCGAGGATGGTGCTGACGGTGCTGTATTTGGCGCCGGCAGTAACGATGGAGCCTACCAACGAGATCCCTGAGATCGCGTTGGTCGCGGACATCAATGGCGTATGCAGCAACGGCGGCACCCGCGAGATCACCTGGTAGCCGAGAAAGGCCGCGAGCGCGAAAATGTAAAGTGCTGTAATTAGTGTTTCTGCTGTCATGTCGAGACCCTCATCGAATCAGACGCTCACTCACCCTGTCTGCAGCTTAGTGATCTTGGTACAGTAAGTTTATGCCTTCCCAAAACGAACTTGACTGTCGGTTACGACCACGAATCGATTCGCTAGCTCCTCGGCGTGCTGGTCCAGGAGTTTACTGAGCACTCGGATCTTGTTTGTTCGGCGCTCGTCACCCAAGCGAAGAAAAACGACGCCGTGATGCGGGCGTCGTTCTCGAAATACTTTTCTCCAAAGCCTCTGTCATTGGTAATAAGAATCCGTGCTTCCGACTCTGCGATTTCCATAACCCTCGCATCGTCGAGTCCGCGCGCTTGATCGTAAACTGAGAAAACGTCGTGACCCTGCTGTTTCAGCCAATGCGCACCGCCGGACCGGTGCACTCATCAACCAGAAACTTCATTAGACATGCTCCACAATGAGCGGTACGAAGGAGGCGTCCTCAAGGGCTTTGGTGGCAAAAAGAAAACAGGCCTGGATGTCTTCTTCAGTCAGGTCTGGATACTCCTGGATAATCTCATCGGACTTGGCTCCATGCGCCATTAGGTTGAGAATGTAATCAACCGTTAGCCGGGTGCCTTTGATAACCGGCTTACCCACCATCACTTGAGGATCAATAGTGATTCTCGCGAGCAACTCTTCGTCTTTCATTGGCTATTCTCCAGCGAGGCTTCGGCGTGCTTACTTTACCACCGCTTCCAGCGCCGCAGCCACCCGGCTGTTCACGACCTGTCCCTCGTGCGTCACGCACGACGGCCCAACCACATCATCATTCATGTTAAGACTGAGCTCACCGTCTTTGACCAGCAGGCTAAGAAACGAGGTGACGTTGCGCGAGTAAAGCTGGCTCGCATGCACCGGCACTGTTGCCGCCAGATTAGTAGGCGCCATGATTGTCACGCCATTTAGTTCGACGGTTTCATCCGGTTTGCTGAGAGCGCAGTTGCCGCCCGTAGAGCCTGCCAGATCTATCACCGCGGAGCCTCGTTTCATGCCGTTAACTGCCGCTTCAGTTACCAGCAACGGCGCGCGTCTACCCGGCACCTGAGCAGTCGTAATTATCAGGTCGGCCGTCTTGGCGTGTTCCGCAATCAAATCTCGGCCGCGTTGCAACGCTTCCTCAGACAACTCAACGGCATAACCGCCCGCGTCTTCCGTTTTCAGTCCGCCCAGATCCACTTCTAAAAATGTGGCGCCAAGCGAGCGTACCTGCTCGCCGGCAGCTGCGCGTACGTCGTAGGACTCGACGACGGCGCCTAATCGCCGCGCTGTGGCAATCGCCTGCAGTCCGGCCACGCCAGCACCCAACACCAGGACGCGCGCCGGCGGCACCGTCCCTGCAGCAGTCATCAACAATGGAAACATTCTGGGGATGTTTGAGGCGCCGAGAATGACGGCTTTGTAACCAACCACCGTGGCCATCGATGAGAGTGCGTCCATCGCCTGCGCGCGCGTGATGCGCGGAACAAGCTCCATCGCAAACGTTGTCAGTCCCGCCTCCAGCGCTGGTTTCAAAGCCTGCGGTTCGTCGAGAGGCCTCAGAAACCCAAGCACCACGGCGCCTTTTGGTAACCTACTGAAATCTTCTGCGGAAGGTCGAACTACAGTGACGAGCACGCCGGCTGAGGCGATCAATGATCCTCGGTCGTCAATGACACTGGCGCCGGCATTACGATAATCATCGTCGGTGCGTCCGGCCCCCAAACCCGCGCCGCCTTCGACCGCCACGGACGCTTTCAGGGCAACCAGCTTCTGCACTGAGTCAGGCATCAACGCCACCCGCGCTTCGCCTGGTTCCGTCTCACGCAAAACCGTGATGTTCATCTTTGGTTCGAGCGAATGCCGTTAATGAAATGAAGATACGATTGCGACGCGGAGTATATCATCGCCAGGGGATGGAGTCGCACAAAGTTGGCGGAAACACGATTCCTGGAGAGTGCCCTAAGCTGACCGGTGCTTAGATCGCCGGCTTTGGTCGGATTCTTACGCGGCCGGAAACGCCTGAGTAGATTCGGTAATCTGCCTACCTGCTCCCGGAGTTAGGACACGGCGCTCAAGCGACTCAAGTTGCGTCCAGTCATTTCACGACCCTATAATCAACCTCGTACGGCGCATTGGTGTAGTTGGTTAACACGCTGCCCTCTCAAGGCAGAGATCACGGGTTCGAGTCCCGTATGCGCTACCAATTTATTAAGTAATGACCTTGCAGCATGTCACTTGAAGCATAGTTTGGCCGCGCCGGACAGGGTATGCTTCATTTTTGGGTTGGCCAAGCTATGCTTCCTTTTACAGATCGCAGTAAAAAGCCAAGATCCCGGCCCTATTCCGCTGCTCTGTAACCAAGTTCCAACTGAATCTGACGAAGTACTTTTCTTCTAGACTCTCTCGCTAGCCAACTTGACGCCCGAAGTGAGGCTGAAACCTTGGGGAATGATGGGTAGGTGCCTTCGTTGTGTAGGCGGTACGCAGCACTGCGAATTTCTTCGCTGATCGCAATCTCCTTTTCTTCACGCATTTTCACCTTGTAGGCGGCATACCGATCAAGAATTCGGCTGTATGAAGTCGGACACAGCCCCTTGAGTGAGGAGGAATTTACCTGCAGTAATTGTGCGATTTCAAAAGCACTAAACGGTGGTTCGCGTGTGCTCTGTGCAAGCTGTCGGAGTGTTCGTCGTCGCGTCTCTCTCAATGTTTTCTTGTACCGGCTGTAACGAATTACGATCTCGCGAGCGTGAGAAGGCGCTGCCCTTTGCAGCATCATAAAGCCAGTGTTGACCCTACATGATTCTTGTATCCTTCTCGCCACATGACAAAGACTTACCGGTGGATACTCGCGTAAGGCACGGGCTGCAAGTGCTTCAATTTTTGCTCGGTCCACTCTAGGATAAGTTTGACCCACTCTGGTGGGTTGCTGATGCGATACCTTAAGACATTGCAATTCGGCAGCAGATCTCGTGGCATCCATAAAGTTGAGTAGCGACATCTCCGCAATATTGCAAATTTTCAGCACCGAGTCCAAGCTAGGAAGTACCCCATTTTTCCACCCTCCAATCGCTCGATCGGACACTCCCAGCAGGCGAGCAAATGCTGTCTTTGGTCCCTTTGAAAAGAGCGCTTTAACCTTCTCTAGCAATTGCAGTCGTGTCGAAATGAAGTGATCAGAGGCAGCAAGGAGCGTCGCGACTGATTTTGCGGC
>DATKIS010001015.1:0-4965 GCA_035543975.1 Pyrinomonadaceae bacterium | reverse complement strand
GGGTTCTTGACCGCGTTGGCGTGGACCTGAGGCGCCGCCACGTAGGACTTCATAATCTTGAGGTGTGAGTTGGTTATGTTCATGGCCGCATTGTGCGGCGCGATCAAATGTGACCAAGCGTACCACTGGTTGAAAAGGGGCTCTACCAAGACGTTCTGCTTCAAGTATAACTTGTCTTCTCGCATATCAACCTCCAAAAAATTATTGACTGATCGGAGCCGCAGAATGGAATCAACCTGAATGCACTCTGCATGAATAGTCTGAAATTTAGCCTGCGAAACAGGCGATAAGCGTCAAGCTGGGGCGCGAGGCCCAGGGATGTAAGAGGAACAACGGCAAGCCCAGGTAATGGGCGACAGCGTGGAATGCGAAAACTCTTACAAGAAACTTTCTAGGTCTCTGACGATCGCTTGCAGAATAGAGTGCTCGCTCTTTTGCAGATAAAAGTGGCTGCCGGGAAACATGCGGGACTTAAAAGTAGACGTCTCATCACGCCAAGCCTCAAGTCGCTCCTGCTTCAATTCGAAATCCTCCACGCCATTACAAGCCGAGATTGGACAATCGAGCGGCTCCTCGCGAACATAACTGTATGTCTCGCACACTTTGAAGTCCGCGCGAATTGTCGGCAGCATCAATCGCATCAATTCAGTGTTTTCGAGGACTTCCTTTGGCGCCCCACCGTAGCGTACCAACTCAGCAATCAACTCCTCCTCCGGCAAATCCGAAAGCTTAACGTCCCAATCACGCTCGCGTGGCCCACCGCGCCCACTCACGAAGAGGTGCACAGGCAACGTTTTTCGTAGCCTGCGCAAACTCCTCGTTACCTCGAAGGCTATGAGCGCACCCATGCTGTGCCCGAAAAAGGCGAAAGGTTTTGACAAGGCCGGGAGGAGCCCTTCCATTAGAGCCGGAAGCAGCACGTCGACGCTGGTTAAAGGTTCTTCCCTCAGGCGCGCACCCCGGCCGGGAAATTGGACCGCAACCACCTCAATGCTGGGCGGAAGACTTCTATCCCAGGTGCGATATGCATGTGCGCCACCCCCGGCGTAATGAAAACAAATGAGGCGCAGTCTGGCCGCGGGGCGAGGCGCAAGAACTACTAGCCAGGGGTCGCCTGTCCTTTGAGAGCTAACCGGATATGCACTCATGTTGGTCCAGCGGAGGCCATCGATTGGGATTTCTCACACGTTGCTGACGCTACGATAGACTTGAAGAATTGGCGCCCGGCGAAAGCATCTCGCCGCCTTCGTGTAGGCGAAGTCCCAAACCAACGGAAGTCGATAGAATTGAATTAACCTTACAGAATGGAATAAGTTCTTGGCGCTCGGCGGGCTACCGCCCTTTCGGATCAGTGAGGTTGATTCGATGTGCGGTGCACCGAGAAGCCATCGAGCGAGACATTAGATTGGCCGCCTGCGCACCTATTCAGAGGATCTATTGCAACTGGGAATTCCCGTCTGAAACTCGGAATCCCCGTCGGGCTTTTCACTTGTTTGGATTTGGACGTTCTAGCGTCAGCGCATCAATATAGTAAGGCGAAACGTTTATGTCAAGGAGATCGGCTTTGTGTTGTAGTGACTGGGTGCAATTAGAAGTAAGAGTTCATCCGCGCACCTGTATGCTGCCGCTTGACGGGCTTCGCTCCAGTATGCTTCCCATTCATCGTTTGCGCGCAAGGTGCGCAGCGCTAACATGCTTTCGGCAGTTTCTTCCTGCCACCAAGGTCCAGACAACCTTCAGAGCCACTTGCAAAACTCGTCGAACCAGAGACTAGAGAGACAAATCGCGAGAACCATGGAATGTTTTGAATTACGCTGAAAGCGTTGGCTAATTTCAGCCCTGGGTTGCGCCGTTGGCAACCCCCGGGGAAACGGGTTTCATTTTCGAAGATGCAACTCTGAAGGAGTTGGGTTACGCCTCGCGAACAACAAAGCCATCGCAACTCCTTCAGAGTTGCGACAGCCTCCTCAGACTCCTCCTCCCATTGTATTATCAACTCTCACTTTTAATTACACCCGTAGTGACTGCATTAGCAGCCGCGAAACTGAACAGAAAGCCTCTAGCTAGGAGGTCGCGCGCGAAAGGGTTGGCAATGGAGGGACATTTAAGGATGAACTCCAAGGAGCGAGAGCGACTGAATATCCTTGAAAGTAAGGCGTGCAGAGTTGCAACAGAAGGTATGACTCGCGTAACTTCCTTTCCGGCACAGCTCTCAGACATCTCAACGAGCAGCGTTGCGCGGGAATACTCTGTCTGACAGGTGGGCTAAGAGACCTCGGACGCGCATGGACCTCTGGAACAAAGAAAAAGGACATGAATGCAACACCCATTAGCCTTTGCGTATAGTACTATTCGCGGCCACTCGTTTCGGGGCGATCATAAATCTCGCGTCGGGAGATGGCGAGAAACGTGGATCCGAAGCAGCAGCGGTGCTGCATAATATTCTCAGCGATATCCTCGCGCCGCTAAATTATCGATGAATCAAGATGGCACCCTTTCAAACAGAAATCACCTCAACTCCTGCACCGAATAACAAACCATTGATCGCTGCCTATGGCGACAGATTGATCGATCTTTGTGTCGGCCCGGAAGAGCGCGAGGCGCTGGCCGCCCGCGCCTCGAAATTGCCGCGCATTCAACTCTCTGAGAGAAATCTTTGCGACCTGGAAATCCTGGCCACTGGAGGTTTCTCTCCCCTCGATAGGTTCATGTGCGGGAGAGATTACAGGCGCGTGCTCGAAGACATGCGAACCGCTGAAGGACAGTTGTTCCCGATTCCGATAACGCTCTCCGTCGGTAAGGATATCCCGATCAAATTGGACCTTGAAGTTGCGCTCACCGATCAACGAAATAACCTTCTGGCAATAATGCTTGTTGAAGAAATCTATGAGTGGGATCCCATTTCAGAAGCAAGACTGGTTTACAAGACAACAGATGTTCGCCACCCGTTGGTGGCGGAAATGCATTCGTGGGGCACACTGAATATTTCTGGCAGACTTGAAGTGTTTGCTCTGCCTGCGCACTACGATTTCCAAAATATGAGGCTGACGCCGGCGCAAGTTCGAGAACGTCTGCTGGCACTCGGCAATCATAATGTGGTTGCCTTTCAAACCCGCAATCCCTTGCACCGAGCGCACGAAGAGATCACCGCACGCGCCGCCAGGCAAATTGACGGAACGCTACTGTTGCATCCTGTGGTCGGCATGACAAAGCCGGGTGATGTCGATCATTACACGCGCGTGCGATCTTACAAGATACTCGCCGATCGCTACTATGATCGCCAACGTACAGTGCTTGCGCTGCTCCCGCTAGCCATGCGTATGGCAGGTCCGCGCGAAGCTGTCTGGCATGGAATCATCCGTCGTAATTTCGGTGCAAATCACTTTATCGTCGGCAGAGACCACGCCAGTCCTGGACTCGACTCCAATAACAGGCCGTTTTATGGACCATACGAAGCGCAGGAGCTCTTTGAGAAGTACCAGAATGAGATTGGCGTACAGATGATTCCATTCGCGGAGTTAGTTTATCTACCCGATGAAGACAGATTTGAAGACGCGAGTCGCATTCCAAAAGACCGTCCGACTTTTTCACTTTCGGGTACAACGGTTCGTGAGGATTATCTCGACCGTGGCAAGCCCTTGCCCGACTGGTTCACGCGTGCGGAAGTTGCGGAGGTTTTGGCCCAAGCCCACCCACCACGGCATCGCCAGGGTGTCTGTGTGTGGTTCACTGGCTTAAGTGCATCGGGAAAATCTACAACTGCGGAGATTCTAACAGTCCTGCTCCTGGAACGTGGGCGTCAGGTGACAGTGCTTGATGGAGACATCGTGCGCGCGCACTTATCGAAAGGCCTGGGGTTTAGCAAAGAGGAGCGCGACATCAACATTCGTCGCATTGGCTTTGTGGCTGCGGAGATAGTCCGCCACGGCGGAGTAGTCATTTGCGCCGCAGTGAGTCCGTACCGATCAACGCGAAACGAATGTCGTTCCATGATGGGAAGTAATCGGTTCATAGAGGTTTACGTGAACACACCGCTGGAAGTTTGCGCGGAACGCGATCCGAAGGGCATGTACGCGCGCGCGCGCGAAGGACTAATAAAGGGTTTTACCGGAATTGATGATCCCTATGAGTCGCCAATCAATCCCGAGATCGTCCTGGATACCGTTCATATATCTCCGCAAATGAATGCTGAGCGCATTCTCGCAGAGCTCGCCACGCGCAACTTCGTTCAGGATTTCATGGATAGCGATCAGCACGAGATCCCATCTTGATGAAAACTTCAAGAGGGGTCGTAAGCGCGCATTGCTTTCACTCTCACGAAACGATCTTCTTCAGTAATGTAGGCCGGGAAAACGATGCGAGAATCGCAAATCTCAAGGAGAATCGCGAGTCTGCCAAAAGTCTGCCAGATTCTGAACGATAGGATGATGGATGGAAATATCGAAATACCTCAATCAAATGGTTAGGCGCGTGGAAATTTGAACCCCAGACCCCTCCCTGTCAAGGGCGGGAGTGGTCCACCTATTTTCAGCACTCTACAAGATTGCGCAATAAAATCGCATCGGACTCGTCGGACAGGTCGGCCTCCTCGGCCTCTCCGGACTATTTTACTGGTACAATTCTGGTACAAGCCAACCGATCAATGGCTACGGAGCGTACCCGATGTTTTTTTGACTCACCGCACGATCAGTAACATGTTTTAACGGAAATCCCGAAGCGTGTTGGGAATGCGCCGATAGAAAAAAATGGCTCAATTAAGCGGGGGCTCGCACCCTCGGTGGTCACCTCAAAACCGGCCACCGGAGCAGCCGCTTGGGACGGTAAGTGAAAGTCTTTTACGCTCCTACCATTCGGTTGTCCAGATAAAAAGTTCTTGCCCGATGCCAGCCTCGTTTCTGGCGCAGATGCTCGCGTAGTAGCTGGCCCGTTTTGGGATCGATGAGACGCACTTGAAAGGTGTCCCAT
>DATKIS010001014.1:0-9656 GCA_035543975.1 Pyrinomonadaceae bacterium | reverse complement strand
CGCGTTCGACTTGCATGTCTGAGGCACGCCGCCAGCGTTGATTCTGAGCCAGGATCAAACTCTCGTTAGAATTTGTCTCTGGAACATCATCTCGTACTGGTTGTTGTTCAGTATCCGATAATGACTCTTCTGCAGAGTTTTACGTCGAGCTTTATCGCTCGTCGTCTTGACTCTCAAAGTTCATTGATATGGACACGCTCTATCTAGTTTTCAAACATCAATTCCAAAGTTGTATTTGGATTTGCCTTACAGACGGAATAATTTCGCCCCAAGCAAACGAGGACTTTAACCCAGGAACCTAAGTCTGTCAAGCGAGGTTCGAAACTAATTCAAACATTCTCGACAACAGAAATTTTGTCTCGCTTCGCTTCCCTATTACCTCATTGCGGAAAGCCTATTACTCATTGCGGAAAGCGAAGGATTCCTCTGCAAAATCCCTATTTCAAAAAACCATCGCACCCGAAAATTTCATTAAAACCAGGCCGCAGGGTGACGCATGGGGAGTTTAAGATGCGAGAATACATCCCAGGTTGCCTGGACTATTTTAATTAGCTCGCCAACTCCACATGGCCGATCGTGGCTACCCAGCAGAACAAACTACAAACCAGAAACAAGCTATTTTTTCTTTCTATCCTTCTCTTTTATGCCACTGTTGGGTGCACTGACCTTCAAGTAACCCCGCGCATCTTTATATATCCCATACTGCACGTCGTTTATCTGGCCGTTCTCATCCTGCACTCTGATTGTGAAGGTCTTATTGTCAGGCTTGCCTTCCACGCGACAGGGTAGAAATCCTTTCAGATCCGGACTGCGATAGGCGGTGTAATGCTCCTGATCGCGTTTGTCGTAGCCGAGTACATAGATGCGATCAAAGTCAGGCTCACCGATGTTATGTGGCTGATTAGAACTACTCTTTTCGAGGATTACCCAACTGCCGGGCTTAGCCTCTTTGGCGGCATCCTTCGTCTTTGAGCCATCAGAGTCGACGGACTCGCCATCAAGCCGCTGCCAAGCTACAAACTCCCGCCCGGTCCGATAAAAAATGATATCGCTAGGAACGGTGAGTTCGACCTGCTTGCCATAAATCCAGCCCGCCGGTGCGGGGGAAATCGCTGATGGAAGCCGCACCTTATACCAGAGTTCATTGGTTTCCTCAGGTTCGGCTCCTTCCTGGTTGTCGCGATTCTCACGCCTATTTCCTTGCTGCGCACTTCCGGCCTTCGGAGCTATGTCGGTCTCAATTGCTTCCGACGATTTCGGCTTGGCCACCCGCTTCCAGCCTACAATCTCAAAACTCGAACCACTATCAAGCCTCATCATGATGTTTTCGTTTCCAGTACGATCCGGACCCAATCTCAGATTTGAACTGGCTCGAAGCTGGCCTGATGCCTGCGAAGGAACACCCCTGTCCTCCTCAGCTAGTTTCTTTGAGGCTTGCAACACTTCGTCGGGCATGACGTTGCGAGACTCAATCCACCCTTCGGTGCTGTCCTCGTCTTGCGCTTGAACCCGTAGCCAGCGTTCCTTCTTTGAATTGTCGCTCGGATCCTGAACATCCTGAAACTCGAGGATATCAACGGCGTCACCTCGCGTGACTTCCAGTAAATCAGCTGCGACTACTGCCGTGGAACTACGGATCTGAGCGCGTCTCGCAACCACCACGCCGGTATTATTCCTCTTCGCTAGCGTGCTACAACCCGCCAACCATCCCAAACTTAGGCAGATCAGGAGAACTTTGAGAGGGTACTTAATGACATCGTTATTCATAGTGATCATTTTCATGTAACTTTCTGATAAATACTAACTCGATAGCCGTGCCAACCCAAACTCTTTCCGCCGCCGTTCAGTTTCACCAGCGTCTAATAAACCAAGCCAGGTAGTCGGCATCCGAATAAGTTGGCCACTCATGATCATGGAACCTCTTGGAGAGCGCGCACGCGATCTTGATTGCATTCTAAGGATCAGTTTTTGTTGAGAAAAGGGGGTCAACCACGGTGTCAAAGCCGGAAGCCCACGACGTTGACATGGATGGTCGACGTCCCTATATTGATGTCTCAATTCGGAGGTAGTGCTCAATCAACCGTGAACAGACGACCACACTCACAATTGGTTAGCGTGCATGCTGGCCTGGCTCGTTTGCTCTCGCTCCTGCTTCTCAGTTTCATCTTTTACGGAACAACAATTAGAGCGGTTCACCAGCATGGCAACCCGGTGCTACCTGTTGAATCCGCGAGCCGTGCGTCGATCTCCGAAAAGGGATCGGAAACTACCATAAACACGACCGTCGGCGGCTGCAATGATTGTCTCACCTGCCAACTTCATCAGCAGTTTTCTGCAACACTCACGTCCAGTCCACCAAGTGTGGATCGAACGATTTCTAACTCTCTATTCTCCACTCTGGCCTTAGTCTCAGCTGGTTCAAGAACCACGGCTCCAACCATCGGCCGTGCTCCACCGTCAGTCTCCTAAAAACCGCAGACCGTACATGGAATTCAGATTTCCGTGCCCGCGCCGCGATTTTCCATTACTCGTCTCCGAGCGAATCGAGCGCTAAGTAATGAACAGTCGCAGTCATCTCTGGCAAATTTTTAGGAGGCTCTATGATTTTCAAGGATTCGTCCAAGCTGGTAATGCTCTTGTCCATCTCGCTGTTTGCTCACTCTCTTTACGCCCAGGGAAGAATCGGATCGGTCCAGGGAACAGTGAAAGACCCGAGCGGCGCGCTGGTTCGTGGCGCCAAAGTAACTATCACTCAGCCCTTAAGTAGATACTCTCAAAGTGTACAGACTGACGACCAGGGGGCGTTCAAGCTGGTTAACATTCCTTTCAACACTTACAAAGTTGAGGCTGAGTCTCCGGGTTTTGAGGCGGCCGACCAATCGATCGACCTCGAAAGCAACATTCCAATGAACGTGGATCTCTCCCTCCCTCTGACTGGCGCAACCGCCAACGTTACGGTAACTACAGTTAACTCGGCCATGCTGGAGCAGGACCGAACCTCGTCTGATACCGACCTCAATCAATCGATACTTGAACGACCAGTGGGAGCATCTCCTTCACGGGCGATCGAAAGCATGGTGGCGTCAGCACCCGGCTTTGTAACCGACGATAACGGACGAATGCATCCCCGAGGTTCCGAGTCCCAAGTGCAATATGTCATCGATGGTATACCGGTGACTGACAACATGTCCGCAATTTTCTCTACGAGTCTTGATGCCCGAACTCTGCGGACTGTCGAAGTGCTTACTGGAGGCATACCAGCTGAATTTGGCGACAAACTCGCCGGTGTTATCAACGTAAACACGCGATCCGGATTGGAAGGTCCAACCCAGGCGGGCATCTCAATGTCCGGTGGAAGTCTCTCCACCGGCGAATTGGCCGTCGATTTCGCAACCCATACCCGGAAGTTCGGTTTTCTTACCAATCTTTCCACGAGCACTTCGCGACGTTATCTCGACCCGCCAGCCATCGATAACTTTCACAACTTCGGCCGTACCGGGAAGGGCTTCTTCAGACTTGACTACCAGTTTGATCAGAACAACAGCCTGCGTGGAGTGTTCACTTTTGGAGGATCAAACTTTGACATCGCAAACCGCCTTGAGCAGGAGTTAGTTGGTCAAGACCAACGGCAGCGTTTACGCGACAACTCACAGAGCATCACCTTCCAGCACATTTTTTCAACCGAAGCATTGGGACAGTTTTCAATCTTTCATCGAAACAGTCATTCCCAACTACTCAGCAATGCCAGCGCAACGCCGGTCGTAGCTTTTCAAGATCGGACGCTGCAAAATTATGGAGGCATCGGATCGATTGCCATAACCCGTGGCACTCACAACATCAAGCTTGGCGGCCAATTAACAGTCTCGCCAGTCAGCGAAGACTTTAGCTTCTACCCTACTCGCCATTTTGATGACATTGTCACTGAAACTGGTACGGTACTTCCCAATCCGATCAATTCCTTTACCGCCGCCCGTCCGTTTCTTTTCACCGGGCAGAAAACCGGACGTACATTTAGTGGCTACGTCCAGGACCGCTTCACCCTCTTCAAGAATTTCACGCTTGACGCCGGTATTCGTTACGATAACTACAAACTCCTCATCAACGATCAGGCGTTGAGTCCGCGGATCGGAGTGGCCTACTACATCCCTGGCACCAAGACAACCCTGCGCGCCTCTTACAATCGGTTGTTTCAACCGCCTCCGGCTGAAAACCTCTTACTGGCAAGTTCAGGTGAAGCCGCCGCCATTTCCCCGCTGGCTGTTATCCAGGGCGTGACTACTGTGCAACCGATCCTGCCAGACAAGGAGCACGTTTTCGAGTTCGGAGCCCAGCAACTCCTCTCCCCGTATTTCCGCCTAAACCTCTCGCTCTATCAAAAACGAATTACAAACTTTTCCGATAAGGATCAGTTTGTCGAGACGGGGATCATATTCCCTGTAGCCATCTCGTCAGGACGTGTGACCGGTGAAGAAATTAGAATCGAATCAACCGACCTCAAGGGTTTCCACGGTTCCATCTCCTATTCGAACTCACACGCCTACGGAGTTACCCCCATCGTGGGAGGGCTCTTTCTCGGCGAGGATCCGCAAGAATTGCAAACCGCGGGGTTGAAATTTGCAGCGGATCATGACCAGCGAAACTCAGGACAGTTTCAGCTCAGTTACAACCACAAGCCTTCCGGGTTCTATGCGACCCTCGGCGGCCGTCACGATTCCGGAGTCCCCACTGACGTTGAGCCCGGCACCACTCGCGCTCAATTCGTAGCAGAAGGGTTTGATCCGAGGCTGTATGACGAAATCGACTTCCAGCGCGGACGTGTTCGTCCGAGAACTTTATTCGACTTGTCGGTTGGGGCCGACTTGCGTCAGAAAGAACGGGTGGCAATCAACCTACAATTCGACATTCAAAACCTGACTAACGAGCTCTTTCTCTACAATTTTCAGTCCGTCTTTAGCGGCACACACGTTGGTTATCCCCGGCTCTTCAGCGCCCGGCTCGCGTTGAGGTTTAAGTAGAAGGAAAGCTGGACTGGTATGCTTGGCGGACGTGGTCCCAGTTCCTCCCGGCTCCGTTGACAGTTGGCGGATGCGATTCTAGAATACAAGCCTGTTTCGTAACTATTTAGCCGCGCTCGTCCTAACCTGAGGAATTTGTTGTGAGCCTGGTCAAAATCATCGTAATCACCATCATCGTGATTCTGAGCATTCTGCTATTTGGTCGTTTTTTCTCTTAGCCTGCTGGCTCGACTCGCTCGTGCCCGAGGAAACGCGTAGCAAAACCCTGCCAACCTCAATAGCGGTTTGCTTACGTCGGCGGCGTCTCGGGTCGTTTCTTTTGATTGTTGTCCTCGCAACTTCGTTCTTATCCCAGATCATATCGTTAGCCCAGGAACCGCAGACGGAAGACGACGTTGTGCGAGTAAGCACCGATCTGCTGCTCTTCCCTATCCGCGTCAAAGATAAACACAACCGGGCTGTACAGGGGCTGAGTGAAACGGACCTGTTGCTGGAGGACAAAGATGGGGTGACTACCGGCCTCTATTTCAGTCCAGGCGCCGATCGCGTTGCGCTGGTCTTCGCCCTCGACCAATCAGGAAGTTTGCGCCAGATAATTTCCCAACAGCGTGAAGCGGCGCTCGCTTTGTTTCGCCGGTTCAGTGAGAGGTCCAGCGTCGCAGTTCTCAGGTTCGCCGCGGTACCCGCCATCGTAGCCCCCTTCGAGCGCGATATCGCTAAAGCCAGTTCGGCATTCGACGCTTCGTCCGGGAGTCATAGACAGACGGCGATCTTCGATGCCGCCGCAAAGGCAGTCACCATGTTTGAAGCACTCCCGCGGGTGCGCGCCGAGCGCCGAATCGTTATCTTGATGAGTGACGGGCTGGACAACGCCAGTAGAACCAAGCCCGGGTCGGTAATCGATGCCGCACTCAACAGCCGGATTTCTTTTTACGTGATCCACCTGCCATTGTTTGAACCACGGGACGGCCGTCTGGCAGTGCGAGCGCCGACAAAGGGATTTCGCGAACTAGCTGAGAAAACCGGTGGCAAATACTTCGTGGCAGGGGATGCGAAGGTGGCACTCGCGCCGGTCAAAAGTATAGACATGGTACCGATCTTTCAGGCAATCGAAGACGATCTGAAGAGCCAATATCTCCTTGGTTTTTATCTCGGCGAGACAGCCAACGATGGGCGAAAGCATTTGTTCTCACTCAGCCTACCCTCGGGTCTTGAGTATCAGTTTGGCCGGACGGATTACGCGCGCAAACAGCGCTTCCTTGTTCACCGTCCACGGGAAGCATTGAAAGGGCGAGACTGACTTGGGCCGAGGCGGACTCGTCAGCAGAATCCACGACCCACGAAATCATCGCCGAACTGTGCTTGGCGAGGTTTTTCGTGTGATTTAGTGCATCGTTCCTGCGTCCCAATGAATAAGCTACACCAGAGATGCTAGTATCCTTCAAATCCAAAATCAGGTTGCGTACTTAACTAAATGACGGAAAATCACGAAACAGGCTTGCGTAAGATTCGCCGCGCTCTTATCAGTGTCTCAGACAAAACCGGCGTTGTTGACTTTGCCCGGCAACTAAAAGAGCTGGGCGTAGACATCATCAGCACCGGCGGCACCGCCACCGCCCTTCGCGACGCCGGCATCGAGGTCCGCGACGTTTCCGACGTCACCGGCTTCCCTGAAATGATGGATGGCCGGGTGAAGACACTTCATCCAAAGATTCACGGTGGCCTGCTTGCTGTTCGCGCCAACCCTGACCACCAGTCGGCCATGAATGCCCATGGCATCGACCCAATCGACATGGTGGTCGTTAACCTCTACCCGTTCGAACAGACCATTATGTACGGTGGGGCGACCCTCGAAGAGGCTGTTGAACAGATCGATATTGGCGGGCCGGCTATGATTCGATCGGCAGCGAAAAACTGGAACGACGTCGCTGTGATCGTTTCCAGCGACTTCTATCAGCCAATCGCCGCGGAACTGAAAAGACAAGACGGCTCACTAACGAAAACGACCCGGCTAAAGCTGGCGCGTCAGGCGTTCTCGCGCACCGCCAGTTACGACATGATCATCTCCAGTCATCTGACAAACTCCCTGCTGGATGTGGGCGACGGCACCCGGGAGGGGCGCAGCTTTGGCGGAGGTGGAGGTTTCGGTGGGATTGGCACTGAAACCGGCGGGGGCCTGGCATTCCGCGAAATGGCGAAACGCATGAGCCAACAGATGAAAGGATTGATTGAGCGCGGCGCCTTAATGCTGCAGAAGAAATCTGACTTGCGATATGGCGAGAACCCTCATCAGAAAGCGGCACTGTACGACTTGGGGTCAGAAGGCGGACTAGCCAACTCGGAGCTTCTCGCCGGCAAGGAAATGTCTTTCAACAATTATGTTGATGCCGACGCTGCCTGGCAGCTTGTTTCCGACTTCGACGACCTGGCGTGCGCGATTATCAAGCACACAAATCCGGCGGGTATCGCGCTGGGGGCGGCGCCCGAAGAAGCTTATCGACGGGCATTGGCCACCGACCCCACCTCGGCTTTCGGGGGAATTGTCGCTTTCAACCGGCCAGTCGATGAGGCAGCGGCCCGTGCGGTTATCGAGATCTTTACAGAAGTAGTGGTTGCCCCCGGCTATGACCCGCCGGCACTGGAGATTCTGCGCTCGAAGAAGAACCTGCGGGTGCTAAAGGTCGCGGCAGGGTTTGCAGGAGATCTCGAGTACCGGCAGATAAGCGGAGGTATGCTGGTGCAATCTCGCGACACCCATAAACTCAAACGTGAGGACCTCAAGGTGGTTAGTCAGCGATCTCCTTCCGAGGACGAACTTCGCGCCTTACTGTTTGCCTGGACTGTCTGCAAGCATACCAAGTCCAACGCCATCGTCTACGCGCGGGAAGGGCAAACGGTCGGAGTGGGCGCGGGCCAAATGTCACGAGTTGATTCGGTGAAGATCGGCGCCATGCGGGCGCAGTTGCCAATCGCGGGCACTGTGCTGGCCTCCGACGCCTTCTTCCCCTTTCGTGATGGGCTGGATGAGGCGGCCGGGTTTGGAATCACCGCGGTGATCCAACCTGGCGGCTCGATGCGCGACGCCGAAGTGATCGCGGCCGCTGATGAACATGGGCTGGCGATGGTGTTCAGCGGAGTACGCCATTTCAAACACTAGCGCACCTGCGCATGCCGCTGGGCACAATCCAGACAGCCAACTGACAAGGAGGAATCAAATGGGCAAACGTGCCTTCAAACAATTCGCAGTGGTCCTGCTGACCCTCTCGGTTCTACTGACCGCGGTGGCCCAATCGGGTCGAACGCAACGAGTCCGTTTTCCGCGCGGTCGCACCACCGCAGTATTGAAAGGAGCTGTCATCCGCGGTACACAGGACCAATACCTCCTGGGTGCCAGGCGCGGCCAGACAATGACGCTTCATATCTCTTCGTTGGAAAAGAACGCAGTGTTTGCAATTCTTGGCCCCGATGCCACAGCCCTCAAAGGCGCCGAAGAAGGCTCGGATGCAACCGACTGGAGTGGGGAACTGCCGCTCACAGGCGACTACTCGATCTGGGTTGGTCCTACACGCGGGAACGCCACATACACGCTGGAAGTGACTATTCGTTGATCAACCACCAATGTTGAAGGGTTGAACGGCGGAAGCGAGGCCCGGCTCGTTGCTGCTCCGCTGCTGACTTGCCCTTTAGCGAGAGTTTATTGATACTTTCCGCCAACTCCTGGATCAACTTATAAGTGGGACTTCAGAATAGAACCTATGCTCAAAGACAAAGTCGGAATCATTTTCGGTGTTGCCAACAAGCGGTCCATTGCCTGGGCCACCGCGCAATCATTGCACGAAGCCGGGGCGCGCCTCGCGTTCACTTATCAGGGCGATCGACTGAAGGAAAACGTCGAAGAACTAACCGCAGAAGCGATGCCAGGATCGCTATTGTTGCCTTGTGACGTCACCAAGCCGGACGAAGTGGATGAAACTTTCAAACGAGTCGGCGAGGAGTTTGGCCGTCTCGACTTCTTGATTCACAGCATTGCCTATGCACCGCGAGAAGCACTCAGCGGCGAGTTTCTGAACACCAGCCGCGAGGCCTTCGTCACGGCGCTCGAGATAAGTGCTTTCTCCCTGGCGCAACTGGCGTGCGCTGCAGCCCCATTGATGACTGAGGGCGGCAGCATCGTTTGTATGACTTATTACGGCGCGGAGAAGGTGGTGGCCGGTTACAACGTGATGGGCGTGGCTAAGGCCGCCCTGGAAGCCTGCACGCGCTATCTGGCGCATGACCTCGGGCCGCGGAATATCCGGGTCAACGCCATTAGTGCAGGTCCTATCCAAACACTGTCGGCGCGCGGCGTAGGAGATTTTAGTTCAATGCTGAAGCACGCTGCTGAAAAGGCCCCGCTACGCCGCAATGTAGAGCCGCGCGAGGTTGGTAACACTGCCCTCTTCCTGTGTAGCTCGATGTCGTCTGCAATCACCGGCGAGGTAATCTACGTAGATTGCGGCTACAACATCATGGGGATATGAAGCACCCACAGAATTAACCGAGGATCGACGCGGATCCTGGCGGATAGGGCTGAACAACCAGTGGAAAAGTCTTTTGTCCGACAACTCTATTCTTTCCTGATCTGCGCAAATCCGCGTTAAT
>DATKIS010001013.1:0-5051 GCA_035543975.1 Pyrinomonadaceae bacterium | reverse complement strand
AGAGCCAACGCCGACATTTTGCATACGCCGGAGGACGTGGCCACCGGAAAGCCGGGTGAGATCCGCGAAGCCGCGCTCAGCGATGGATCATGGGAAGGCGATGTCGAGCGCCTGCATAAAGACGGCCGCCGTTTCATGGCCCATGTGGTGATGACGCCGCGGCATGACCCGACGGGAAAACAGATCGGATTTTTGCTCATTTCCAAAGACGTAACCAGCGACCTCCGCTTCACGGAAAAGATTCGTAAAGCAAAACTGTTCGATAGCCAAATCGTCGGTAATGCGCAAGAGGCCGTCGACTTCATTACCAACATCCTCGAATCGTCCACCGAATATTCGATCATCGGCAAAGACCTCGACGGCAAGATCCTTTTGTGGAACGAGGGTGCCCGGCGGCTCTACGGTTATGAACCGGAGGAAGTCGTTGGCAAGGCCAATTCTTCAATTCTGCACACTCCCGAGGACGTCAAAGCCGGCAAGCCGCGAGAGCTACTGGAAGCCGCACTGCGAGATGGTAAGTGGGAAGGCACCATCGGGCGCGTGCGCAAAAACGGCGGCCATTTCACCGCCCGCATGGTCCTGACGCCGCGCCGCGACGCGGATGGCCACGTGATTGGGTTCCTGCTGATCTCGAAGGACATCTCAGATGAAATTCGCCTGACGGAGGAATTGCAGGCGACGCAGCTCTACACCCGCAGTCTGATCGAATCGAATATCGATGCCCTGATGACGACCGACCCGCTCGGGATCATCACCGATGTCAATCAGCAGATGGAGCTGTTGACCGGCTTTGCGCGCGACGAACTGATTGGCTCGGCCTTCAAAAACTACTTTAGCGATTCCCGCCGCGCCGAAGCAGGGATCAAGCAAGCGCTGCAACAAGGCCGCGTTACCAACTATGAACTGACGGCCCGCTCAAAAGATGGCCGCACCACTGTGGTGTCCTACAACGCCACCACGTTTCGCGACGCGGAGGGAAAACTTCAGGGCGTCTTCGCTGCGGCGCGCGACATCACCGAGCAAAAGAAACTCGAACAGCAACTGCGCGACTCCGAAAGCTATAACCGCGGTCTCATCGAGGCGTCGGTAGACGGCCTGATCACGGTCGATCCGTCCGCGATGATTACTGACGTTAACGAGCAGATGTGCCGGATGGCCGGTTACACGCGCGAAGAACTGATCGGCACTCCCTTCGCTGATTACTTCGTGCAACCGGAGCTGGCGCTGACAGGTGTCAACGAAACTTTCGAAAAAGGAGTCGTTACCGATTACGTCCTGACCATGGCGCCGCGGGTCGGTAAGCCGCTCCAGGTTTCCTTCAACGCTTCAATCTTTCGGGACCAGTCCGGTGACATCCGCGGCATCTTCGCCTCGGCCCGCGACATTACCGAGCAAGCCCAACTGCAATCCCAGCTTTCGGAGGAACGCGCCTATAACCGGGGTCTGATCGAAGCGTCACTCGATGGTCTGGTCACTGTCGATCCGTCGATGGCGATTACCGATGTCAACGAAACCATGTCCCGCATGTCCGGCTATACCCGCGAGCAACTGATTGGTTCGCAGTTTCCACAATACTTTACCAATCCGAAATATGCCGCCGACGGTGTGCGGCTGACGCTCGATAAGGGCGCGGTTACCAACTACGAGCTGACGCTGCGGCGGGAAGACCAGCGCGAGATTCTGGTGTCGTTTAATGCGGCCATCTTCAAGGACCAGACCGGCAAAGTGCGCGGCATCTTTGCCTCGGCCCGCGACGTAACCGATCAGGCGCAATTGCAATCGCAACTCGCGGAAGAGCGCGCTTATAACCGCGGCTTGATCGAAGCGTCGGTGGACGGCCTGGTGACGGTTGACGACGCGATGGTAATCACCGACGTGAACGACACAATGTGTCGCATGGTCGGCCGGCCGCGACGTCAATTGGTGGGCTCGTTATTCACTTCTTACTTTACCGAGTCGGAGAAAGCCGCTGAGGGCGTGCGGCTCACCTTCCGTGAAGGATCGGCGCGAAACTATGTGCTGACGCTGCAGGCTGCTGACGGCCGCCAGCTGCCCGTCTCCTTGAACGCCGCGGTCTTCAAGGATACCGCCGGTAACGTGCGCGGCATTTTCGCTTCGGCCCGCGACATCGCCGACCAGAAAACACTCGAAAGCCAGCTGCAGGCTTCGCAGTTTTATACCCGTTCGCTGATTGAATCAAACATCGACGCGCTCATGACCACCGACCCGCTCGGGATCGTTACCGACGTCAACCAGCAAATGGAAACTCTGACCGGGCACACGCGAGAAGAATTGATCGGCACGCCCTTCAAACAATACTTCACCGATCCGCAGCTGGCGGAAGAAGGAATACGTTCGGTGTTGCGCGAAGGCCGGGTGACCAACTACGAGCTGACTGCCCGGGCCAAGGATGGCGACGAAAGAGTGGTTAGTTATAACGCCACTACCTTCAACGATCAGTCCGGCAATCTCCAGGGGGTGTTTGCTGCCGCGCGCGACATCACGGAGCAGAAACAACTCGAACAGCAATTGCGGGAATCGCAGGACTACAACCGTGGTCTGATCGAATCGTCGGTTGACGGCCTGATCACCGTCGATGGCCTGGGCACGATCAGCGACGTCAACGATCGCATGTGCCAGATGACCGGCTACACCCGCACCGAGCTAATCGGTACGCCCTTCGCCGACTATTTCACCGAAGCGGATCGCGCGCGGGCAGGCGTACAGCAAACGTTTGAGGTTGGTTACGTTACCGAATATGCGCTCACTCTAATCTCGCGCACGCGCCGGCAGTTACAGGTTTCATTTAACGCTTCCGTCTTTCGCGATCCGCGGGGTGAGGTTAAGGGCATTTTCGCTTCCGCGCGCGATATCACTGACCGCGTGCGTTTGGAAGAACAGTTGCGCGAGCAGCAAACCTACCTGCGTGGCCTGATTGAGTCGTCAGTTGACGGCCTGATTACCGTCGACCCGGAAGGGTTCATTACAGACGTCAATGAGCAAATGTGCCGCATGACCGGCTACGCTCGCGAGGAGCTGATTGGTTCAGCGTTTAAGCGTTACTTCACTGAGCCCGAGCGGGCTGACGCGGGCGTGAAACAGACGTTCGCTGAAGGCGTGGTGACGAATTATGAACTGGTACTCCAATCGAAGACCGGTCGCAAAGCGACAGTTTCGTTCAACGCTTCGGTGTTTCGCGCTGTTGATGGTGGCATGCAGGGCATTTTCGCTTCCGCCCGCGATATCTCCGAACAGGCGCGATTGCAGACGCAACTCGGCGAACAGCAAGCCTACAACCGTTCCCTGATCGAAGCGTCTGCCGACGCGCAGTTTGCCATTGCGCCTGACGGAACAATCACTGACGTAAACGAAGAAGCGACGCGGCTCACCGGCTACTCGCGCAAACACCTGGTCAATTCCCGTTTCCTCGAATACTTCACCGATCCCGAACGCGCGCGTGCGGGTGTGTTGCTAACCCTGAATGAACGTCGCGTGATTGGCTACGAACTAAATCTCATCACCCGTTATGGCCGCCGCATCACCGTTTCGTTTAACGCCGGTGTGTTTACTGACGCCGCCGGCAATCCGCTGGGCATCCTGGCCGCAGCGCGCGATGCTACCGAGCAGAAGGAACTGGAAGAGCAATTGCGCGCTTCGCAGCTCTACACGCGCACCCTGATCGAGTCGAACATTGATGCGCTGATGACGACCGATCCGCTGGGGATCATCACGGACGTGAACCAGCAGATGGAGACGCTGACGGGTCATTCGCGCGAAGAGCTGATTGGCGCACCCTTCAAGGAATACTTCACCGATTCCGCGCGCGCCGAAGACGGCATCCGTTCCGTTTTGCGCGAAGGCCGAGTCACTAACTACGAGTTGACAGCCCGCGCGAAAGATGGCGTGGAAACCGTCGTCAGTTACAACGCCACCACTTTCAATGATCAGATTGGCAACCTGCAGGGCGTGTTTGCGGCTGCGCGTGATGTGACGGAGCGCAAGCGTTTCGAACAGACCCTGCAGGAGAAAAACGTCGAGCTGGAAAATGCCAATTATGCGAAAGATCGTTTCCTGGCCAGCATGAGCCACGAACTGCGCACGCCGTTGAACGCCATTATCGGCTTCACCGGCACGCTCCTGATGAAGCTGCCGGGGCCTCTCAACACCGACCAGCAGGGCCAGCTCACCACCGTGCAGACGAGCGCCAAGCACTTGCTGTCGTTGATCAACGACTTGTTGGATCTCGCCAAGATCGACTCCGGGAAAGTCGAAATCAAGTACGAGACGATTGTTTGTCAAATGGTCATTGAAGAAGTGGCGGCGGCGCTTCGGCCTTTGGCTGAAAAGAAGGGTCTCAATTTCAAGGTGGTGGCGCCGAAGAACAGCGTCCGGGTGGATTCGGACCGGCGCATTCTCAGTCAGATTTTGATCAATCTCACCAACAACGCAATCAAGTTTACCGATGCTGGTCAGATACAGATCGAACTCGGTTCACAACAGGTGAACGGACACACACTCGCTACCGTCGAGGTCACCGATACCGGTATCGGCATTCGTCCGGAAGACCAGGAAAAACTGTTTCAGGCATTTCAACAGGTGGACATCGATCATCGGGGCGAAGGCACCGGCCTCGGTCTCTACCTCAGTCAAAAGCTGGCGGGACTGATCAAGGGGCGCATTGAGTTGGAGAGCGACTATGGCAAGGGCAGTGTTTTCCGACTGCTGATTCCGAAGGACTAGGAACTGCGATCCGTCCGAATTCAGGCGTATAGAGTCCAAGCTTTAGCTTGCGTGTTTGGGAAAGCCTCAACCTAAAGTTGGACTCTAAACACCTGCAAGACACGGAGAATGAAAATGGCGCGGGTGCTGGTAATTGAGGACAACCCGGCAAGTCTCGACCTGCTGGTTTATTTATTGACCGCCTTTGGTCACACGTCTCTCTCCGCGCGCAATGGGCTGGAGGGAATTGCCACCGCACGGCGCGAACAGCCCGATCTGATCCTCTGCGACATTCAGTTGCCGGGCGCCGATGGGATCGAGGTTTGCCGCCA
>DATKIS010001012.1:0-3518 GCA_035543975.1 Pyrinomonadaceae bacterium | reverse complement strand
AGCCCGTTGCCATCAAGACCAACAAATCCGAGCACGTTGGCGGCCAGTGAACCGTTTGGATAGAAGCGTTTCTGCTCCTTCCGGATGTGAACTCCAGGTAGTCGCAGTTCCTCAATCTCGCGCCCGACATCGGGGCTCAGCCGACGGCCGGCCCACATAAATCGTCGGCCATTCTTTCGCGCGTCTGCGATCCGGCCCTTGAGAGAGAGGGGAGCCATTCCCAGGCGCGGCGCCAACAGGTTGGCCGTGCAGTCAATCGCGCCGTTCGTCTCCGCCTCAGTCTTACCGTCGAATTCTTCGGGCGCGATAAATACCGAACTGGTGTCGATGCTTCGTGCCAATTCGCGGCCCTGTCGATCGAGCAGCGGCCCTCGCTGGGCGCCTGTCTCAATCGCCTGCTGTTGCTGGCTCTGCGCCCGCTCTACCAGCTTTTCATGGCTGGAAACCTGAAGGAAGACCAGGCGTGCACTGATGCCTAACATCCAGAAAACGACGAAAGCCGCAACAAAAAGCGTGCGGCGAATCAAAAGGTCTGGCTGTGCTTCTGACTTTGCAGAACGGCGCGCTAACATTGGCTGGTTGTATCCCTTCTTACTGAATAACGCGCGGGAAGAACTCGCCTCAAGGTGAGACTCAAGCCACAATCTCCAAACGCAACTCTCAGATTTCAAATCTCAGATTTCAAATTTCAGATCTGAGATCTGAGATCTGAGATCTGAGATTGCGCGCGCCGGCGCCATCGTTACCGCCGAAACGTTGCTCCAGGGTTAAGCAGGGCCGGGGCTATTGGAAGCCTCCCCTTGACGGACTTTTGAGCTTCGAGTTGGCTGGCAGCAACAGGTCTGAGCCCCAGCGAACGCGCGTCAGATTCAAGTCGGGCCGGAGCGAAGGCCTGCTCTTTCTGCAATATCAAGTGCTGCTGTTCCTGAAGCAGGCGGTCGCGTTCGACGCGGAGTCGCTCGCTTTGGTAGCCAAATTGAACCGCAGCAAAGTGCTGCTGCGCCGCAAACACAAAACCACCAGTCAAAACCAGGCCGCAGAACAGCAATAACGCCAGACGGGAGAAGGCACGGGGGTCGCGCTCATGATTAATCCTGGAATTGCACTGCTTGGAGGGAACTCTTTTCATTAGGAAACTCCCGGCTTAGTAAGTCTGGATTGAAATCTCGTCGCAGGGCTGAAATCTCAAGTCAAAAGCTGAATCTCACCTGACTCTGAATCTCAAATCTGCGATCCGAGATCAAAATTCAGTCAGCCCAACCTTCCGACAAGCACGCAACTTCGCGCTTCTGGAACGCGGGTTTTCATCAATTTCAATCTCACCAGCAGTCACGGGTCGCTTGGTAAGAATTTCAACCGCGCGCCTCGCCCCGCAGGTACAAACCGTCGCTCGCATCTGCCGCGAGTCACATTGGCAGTAGCCCGACAACCGGCGCAGCTCCTGCTTCATTATCCGGTCCTCCAGCGAATGGAAACTGATGACGACAAAACGACCGTCGGGTTGTAAAAGATCGATTGCTGTTTCGACGAATTGACTCAAACCTTCAAGCTCGTGATTGACAGCAATGCGAAGCGCTTGAAAGGTTTTAGTTGCCGGGTGGATGTGCCAGCGCTTTCTCGATCCCGCTGCACGGGCGACCAGATCGGCCAACTCCCTGGTGGTAACTATTGGCTTCCCTTGTTCGCGGCTCTCGACGATCCATTTGGCGATGCGGCGTGAGTTTCGCTCTTCGCCATACTCAAAAATAATCGCGGCTATTTCTTCTTCCGGCAGTCGATGGAGGAGATCCGCGGCCGTTTCCCCGCCACCGTCCGGATCCATACGCATGTCAAGCGGAGCATCAAATCGAAAGCTAAACCCCCTTGTTTCCGAATCAAACTGGAGTGAAGAGACACCCAAGTCGGCGAGTAATCCGGCCGGCTCGTTCTCATCCAGGTCTTTCAGGACCCGAGCAACCTCGCGGAAGTCTTCATGAACACCGCGAAACCGATCACCAAAGCGCTCGAGTCGTTGAGACGCGGAGCGCAGCGCTTCCGCGTCGCGATCAATCCCTATTACGCGAGCCTCACTCGAGGCTTCGAGGATCGCTTCGCTGTGACCACCCAGTCCGACGGTGCAGTCAACGAAAAGACCCCCCCGTTCCGGAGCGAGGAATTCAATCGTTTCTTTTAGCAGCACGGGGCGATGGGGCGCGCTTCTGCCCCCCAAAAGCGCAGCCATCACCACCGCCCCGTGATCTCGTTCAAAGAACAACTCTCAAGTGATGAGTACTGAGTGATGAGTGATGAGTTAAGAATCTTTTCTTTGGCAACGCTGCTCATAGCTCATCACTCATCACTCATCACTCATCACTTCTTAAATCCCTAATTTCGCAATCGCCGCCTCGTCCTCTTCCGTGTAAGGGTCGGCAAGCATGCGGGCCTTGAATACATCGAGTTCCCAAACTTCCAAGTAGGTCAGGTATCCCATCACAGCAACATCGCCCATCACACCAGCGCTTTTGCGTAAGAGAGGATGGACTAAGAGCCGCCCCTGGCCGTCAATCGTCGCCTGCTGACCGAAGTAGTTCGTTCTGTCAAGGAACTTGCGCCGGGCCGGATCCATTGTCGGCAATAGCGAAAGCCGCTGCTCTATCGACTCCCATTCCGGCAGAGGGTAAATCCGTACGTTGTCACCAGTCAGGCTTGTTATGTAGAATTCGCTTCCGTGCTTCTCGTCAATTAGACGGCGAAACTGAGTCGGCACCTTTAGCCGCCCCTTCGCATCAATGCGGGCTGTGTAGTTTCCCCGAAGCATAGAATTGAATAGTCAAAAGTTTTGGCGGGTGGCCGGTTATGGAAAAGTTGCTCATGATCGGCTCGTGCTACGAGGTTTGGACCCACTTCCGACCACTTTCGACCACCCGAAGCGGATACTACGCTCCATCATTTTTGCTGTCAACAAGAAACTCTGTGAAATTCTTAGGATTTTGACCTCTCGCCCGACTAGGGCCTGAACTTCCCGTTCGCCTCTTGTCGGCCTTACGATGATGGCGGAGGGCATGCAGACGGTAGCCTGATAGGCTTCGACCTGCCCATGATGTATATTTGCCCACCATGCTTCTGCCCAAGTTTCCCTGTCTGACGTCAACTAAATGAATCTCGATCACGGAGGATTTGTCGGGCTGCTTTTCTTTGGTTTGCTCGCTGCCGGGGCAAATCTGCTTGGCGGATTTGTGCTCATCAGGTCGGGCGCCCATAGACTTGGAGAACGCTTCCTCAAATACCTGGTAGCGCTCGGCGCGGGCTTCATGCTGGCCGCCATCTTCATTGAGATAGTTCCTGAGAGCGTTAACATTTGGACGAAGAACCTCGAAGGCAAGGGAGCAGCGGAAGCGGTGGTTGGTGCTATGACGTTGCTGCTGGGCGGATATCTGGTGATTCAACTCTTCGAGCACACGATTGCGCCTCACTTCCACTTCGGAGCTGAAACACACCCGGAATCATTCATGCGGCCATCAGCTGCTTACGCTGCTGTC
>DATKIS010001011.1:0-2169 GCA_035543975.1 Pyrinomonadaceae bacterium | reverse complement strand
CATTACTACAAATGCAAATTGAAGGTCATAGTGGATCGTATCAAGAGATAGATGTTCAGGCGCTGGCGATTGCCGTTTTCAAAGATGAGAAAGCGGACGAGGGTTTCCTTAAAGATCTCGACGTCATTACGGGCGGTGTGATTAGCTCCGTGATTGAATCAGAAGAGTTGAAAGGCAAAGAGGGCGAAACTGTTTATCTGCACTTCGTAGGTAACAGCGATATCAAGGCGCAGCGTTTGTTGCTGGTCGGCGTCGGTGACCGCGCCGAGTACACGACCACTCAAGTATCTCAAATGGCGGGTACTGCGGTGCGTGCCTTGCGCGCCAGGAATGCGAAGTCTATCGCTGTTGTGCCTCGCCTGGATGGCGATGCGGAAGAGATCGCCTCGGTGGCTGTCGAGGGCGCCCTTATCTCCCTCTTTGATCCTGACAAATACCGAACTTCAGACAAGGAAGAACGAGTAATCACGCGGCTTGTGGTTGTGCTGGACGGCGCTGATGAAACCGGACTCAAGCGTGGAGTTGAGCGCGGCCGAATCATCGGGGAATGTGTGAACTTTACGCGTGACCTGGCAAACGAGCCCGGCGCCTACATGACGCCGACCATCATGGCGGAGCGCGCACGCGATGTGGCAAACGAATTTGGCTTGAGTGTCGATGTACTCGACGAAGCGCGCATGGAACAGGAAGGCATGGGCTCGTTGTTGAGCGTGGCGCGAGGATCAGATGAGCCGGGGAAACTCATTGTGCTTAAGTACACTCCGCCAAATCCCTCCGAGGCGAGTGATGAGTTGCTTGCGTTTGTGGGGAAGGGAATCACGTTTGATTCCGGTGGCATCTCGCTAAAACCTGGCGAGAACATGGAGTTGATGAAATACGATATGAGTGGTGGCGCGACGGTCATGGGAGCGATGCGTGCGATCGGGCAGTTGAAGCCGTCGATTCCGGTGCTGGGAGTTATACCGTGCGCCGAAAACCTTCCCTCCGGTAAGGCAACCAAGCCGGGAGATGTAGTGCGCGCCATGACTGGGAAAACGATTGAAGTCATCAACACCGATGCGGAAGGTCGGCTCGTGCTCGCCGATGCGATCGCTTACTCGAAAAAATTGGGAGCGACGCGAATCGTCGATATGGCGACGCTGACGGGCGCCGTATCGATCGCGCTGGGCGACGTCAACGTTGCGGTTCTGGGAACCGACCAGGACCTTGTCGATGAGATCATAGCGGCTGGGAAAGAGGCAGGCGAAAAGTTTTGGCAATTGCCGCTCGACAAGGAATATTCCAGGCAGATTAAGTCGGACATTGCAGATATTAAGAATGTCGGCGGACGAAAAGCGGGAACGATAACAGCCGCTGCTTTCCTTAAAGAGTTTGCGGAGGGCGTTTCCTGGGCGCATCTCGATATTGCGGGGACAGCGTGGGCAGACGAGGCGAAGCCTTTTCGCTCGAAGGGACCTACCGGTATCGCAGTGAGGACTCTGCTCAGGATAGTCAGTCGTGCCACCTCGAAGCGCGACGATAATAACTGAGAGAGTATCTATTTGTAGACGTTTGCTGTCTTCAATCGGAAACACTTCGGGGGCGGTCATAGCAAAGAATTCGGCTTTTGTTGAGATCTGCTGTTCTAGTTTGATGGCACTAGAATTGATAATGGGATATCAAAAGCCAAAGGGGCGGACCTCCACTCACAAAAATTGTCCTCGCCCCCCTCGACGGCCGCTTCGAGGTATTTATGACGCCCCTTTGGCCCCCAATACCCTCCAAATCATTTCGGCAAATCTTTCGTCTGCCAATCAGAACTGCGGGTGCGCCACTTAGAAAGTGCTATAATTCACGCGATCTGCTGGTAAAGTACCGCAATCCCATCTGTGCTTGCTGTTAAGGGAGTAGCAAAACGGCGGTGACTGACTACTACAAAGTTCTGGGAATCAAGCGAACCGCGTCAAAGTCTGAGGTTAAGTCGGCTTACCGGAAACTCGCGAGGTTGCGCCATCCGGACGTTAATCGCGCCTCGGATAATGCCGCCCATGAATTTGCCCTTCTCACCAAGGCCTACAGGGTGCTCATGGATCCCCAGGAGCGAGCCTACTACGACCAAAAGCTAACGTCGGTGGTCAATAGCGGATACTCGATACTGAATTCGAATAACCCTCATGCTCGGCGCGCCCG
>DATKIS010001010.1:0-3734 GCA_035543975.1 Pyrinomonadaceae bacterium | reverse complement strand
TCGGTCGTCTGGCCTGGGTGTAAAAGCCGCTGTCGGATTGACCGCTAGCCAATTTGCACCGTGAGCATCGAAATCGAACCCCCGTCAAAACCTTCCACTGGAAAGCTCACTCGTTCCCCCGCTCTTTGCAGCGCGATCACATAAAGCAGCGGCAGATAGTGATCGGGCGTCGGGGCAGACAGCAACGCATCGCTACCTAAACGCTCGTAACCGACTAAGGGAGCGTGTTCGCCTGTCAGCAAGAGTTCGCGAGCAAGTTTCTCAAACCTTACGGCCCAATCAAAGGGCTCAACCTCGTGCCGGCCCCAGGCGTAAGTATGCAGGTTGTGAACGAGGTTGCCGCTGCCGATGATAAGTACGCCCTCGTCACGCAAAGGCTGAAGGCGCTTGGCTAGTTCGTAATGAAACTCGGGCGGGCGCGTCTCGTCGATGCTGAGTTGAACCACGGGAACATCAGCCTTCGGAAAAACGTGACACAGCACCGACCAGGTTCCGTGATCGAGTCCCCACGTTTGATCGAGAGCCACGGCAGTTGGCGCAAGTAGTTGCTGCACCCGCGCAGCGAGTTCCGGGCTTCCCGGCGCCGGATATTCCACCTCGAAAAGTTCGCGCGGAAATCCTCCGAAGTCATGGATGGTGGGCGGTGTCGACATTGCCGTAACCGCCGTACCGGGCAGATACCAATGGGCGGAAACGCAAAGCACAGCGGTTGGCTTGGGAATCGACCTCCCGAGTGTCCGCCAGCCTTCCGTGTACAGATTCCGGCTTAAGGCATTCATTGGATTGCCGTGGCCGAAGAAAATACTGGGCATTGGGTTGCTCACGACATGACTCCTGCTGTGAAATGAATCTTAGATTTGCGCCCCCGGCGCCGGGACCAAGTGATATTCTGCCCCCCGCGGAAGACGTAACGATCCACTAAACTACACGAAAACGCACGAAGGCGATGCCCCGGCTCGTTAGTCTTTAGTGTGGTTTCGGAGATGTTGTTACTGCTGGTCTGGCTTTTCGCAGCCCCAGCGCTCCAGCAAACGCCCGCGGTTCTCCAGCTTCTTCTCGACGTTGGGCGCACGCATTACCAGTTGCTCGAGGTTGGCCAGATAGTCTGGCTCGCCGATGGTCTCTCTGATTTCAGCGATGAAGGGCTGGAGTTTGGCAAAGACCACCAGGTGCTCAGTGTTGGCCTCGAGAAAAAGCTTCTCGTCAATCCCGCCGTTATTAACCAGGGCCGCCGCCACCTCCCAATGCGATGAAACCATGCGGTAGAAGGCGCTCTGTTTTTCCCCGCTCTGCAAGAGCCCAACGATGCCCTGGCCGCTGGTCGGGGCGAACTCAGTCAAAAACCACTTGCGGGCCGTGCGCATCAGCGGCTCACTTCTCATCTCGTACAGCTTCAGGATGACCAACGCATCCTGCGTCTTCGTGTCCATAAGGGTTTTCCTCCGGGGGCAAGTTTTGATTGTAGGGGCGGCACTCCGTGGCCGCCCCAATGCTGTCGTTAGACAACCGTGCGAAGTACGAAGTCGCTGCACGACCGTAGGGGTGGCCGCGGAGTCGGAGTGCCACCCCTACAAACTGTCGTTCGCGAATCATCTGTACGCTGCCGGAACCGCGTCCGTGATCTTAAACTCCTGGGTCCGCGCGGTCGTTGAGGTTGTCAGTAGCGAGCGGCAAAGCTTGAGATTGTGCGCTGCATCCTCAAACGCCCCGCCGCTTTGTCGCAAGGCAACTTCAAACTCACGCCCGGCCTCACTCAAACGGCCCTGACGCGCGAGCATCACGCCGAGATTATTGTGACTGGCAGGCAGGTGTTCGCCGGCGCGGCCAATCGCCTTTCGGAAAGAAGCTGCCGCCGCTTCGTAGTCACCCTCCATCGAGATCAGTAACCCCAGACGGTAATGGGCCAGAGCGTACGTATCTTTCGACATGACTATCGATTGTTTGTAAGCCGCCTTGGCTTCACCCCGCCGGCCCTGATCTTCAAGTGCGACGCCCAGCGCATAGGAGGCCCGCGGATAGTTTCCGTGTTGCACCTCCAGAGCCTGCCGGTAAAGGTCTATCGCCACGTCTGTGTGCCAAAGCTCGTAGTGGCAGACGCCCATGTTGTAAAGAGCTTGCGCAAAACTCTCACGGTCGCCCCGCGGTACGCGTCCGTATTCACGTAGCGCGGCCTCGTAGTCGGCCTTCGCGAAGCTTCTATTGCCCCGCGCGATGGCTGACTCTGCAATCAACGAGTCTGCAGATTTGACTGTCTGAGCTGACGCACCGCCGATGGACAGAACCATTAACAGCAGGGCCGGCAGGAATTTCTTTTTGCTCACTTCACACCTCCATTGGAACTTGGTCTCTCGTAATGAAGGTGAGCTTAGAAGGTCAGGAGCCTAATCGTCTTTCCCGTTTTTGCTAGGCGTTGTCTGTTCTTGCTGCCTAGTAACAGGTGTATAGAGTCCAACCTTAAGGTTGCTGCTGGACCAAGAAACAACCTGATGAAGGTTGGACTCTATACAGCCGTTTTATGGCTTGATCTGTTCAGGTTTGGAGCATCAGCCGATACGACTGCGGCGTGGTTCCGGTAAGTCTGCGAAAGAGTCTGGTGAAATGGCTTTGGTGGCTGAACCCCGACTGCAGGCCCACGTCGATGAGTGGCAGCCCGCCTTCGGCGAGAAGGGTCTTCGCCCGTTCGACACGAAACTTGATCAGGTATTGGTGCGGTGTGGTTCCGGTCGTCCGCTTAAACTCGCGGGCGAAATGAAAGCTGCTCATCCCGGCAACCTCTGCCAGTTGCGAGAGCCGAATGTCTTCGCCGTAGTTGTCTCCAATGAAGGCCATCACCTGCCGCAAACGCCGGCCGGACAAACCGCCGCGGATGCGCGGAGTTTCGCCGGAGCCGGTGGTGTAATGGCGGAGAAGGTGAACAGCCAAAACGTTTGCCAGCGATTCCGCGTAAAGCCTCCCGCTTAGTCCCTCCGACTCAAGCTCGCCCTTGAGGGCCATACCGATGCTGCTGATTACTCCGTCGCTCGGAGTACACCTTTCGGCAACCTCGAAGTTGCTGGATTTGAGTGATTCGGAAGCCGCGCGCCGCACCAGCGACGGATCGAGATAAAGCGCAAGCTGCTCGCACGGATCCTTGAGTTTGGCGGTGTGCGCCATTCCCGAGGGGAGTACACAGACATTGCCGGTGTGCTGCACACCCCCAACCCGAAAGCCGCTGCCGGTGGTGATTTCACCTCTGCAACCGTCGTTCATGGCGATGAGCACGACGTGTTCCTGGTGGCGATGTTCGGGCAGTTCGCCCGCTGGAAGTCGATAATGTTCGAGTCTGATGCCATCCCAGGCGGCTTTGCGCTTGAACATCGCCGCTCCGTCATCATGCTTGTTTGGTTGTGGATTCATCATCGTGGTCCTTTTTGCCCGCGTACCTGGGTTCGTTACTTCCCGACATCTGGCAATAACGACGAACCCTTCGCCGTAGCATGACGGCGTAAACGTTCCAGCATGGCCTCTCGTGCTCGGGCGAATGCCTGCTTCTCACCGTAAAGTTGGAATGCCCAGTTAGCGCCCAGTTCGAGGGAATTAAACTCAAAGGCGATTTGCGTCGGATCGACGTCGGTGGAAAATTCGCCGGCTGCTTGTGATTCAGCGACGGCGCACCGCAGAGTGTCGAGCCACTCTTTCATAATCTCGGCGATGCGGTCGCGCACTGGCCCCGGACGGCCGTCAAACTCCGAAGC
>DATKIS010001009.1:0-3542 GCA_035543975.1 Pyrinomonadaceae bacterium | reverse complement strand
CTCGGACGTGAAAACGATTCTGAACTTAACGTGGTCCATGATGATCATTGCTGTCCTTTTGGTGGCGAGTGGTGCAGCTAATATTTATCAGTATTTGCGGCGGCCGGACAGGATTGTTGTGGATGGCGGGTCTGGTCGGGTCCTTTCAATCAACGATCGTAATTATGGTCGTGAGGAAGGGATTGCGTTTGGTCCGGATAGGCTTACACAACAAGACAAGATCTATATCACCAAGGAATTTGTGAAAGCTCTTTACCAGGTTGATCCAGCGACCAGGCCTCGGGATATAGAGCGAGCACTTACCATGATGGTCCCGGACTCAGCGGTGAAGTTTTCCAAGTGGATGAAGGAGAAGGGTATTTTGGATCAGCAGAAAGCGGAGAGCTGGCAGACGCTTTGGAATCCCATGGATGTTTCGGTTGATAAGAATGACGGGTACACGCTGACGGTGATCGGTAATCAGAGTATTACCCGAGTGGTGAGTGGTTACACGGTCAACGAAGAGCGGCAACTGCGGTTAACGGTCAAGTTGGTGGCTGATAACAAGGGTAGAGCAGATCGTAATCTGCGTTCAGGGTTTTTGATTTCGGCGTTGGATTATCAGGAACTGAAGGCTGCGGGCAAAGAAGTTGGGCAGGAGAATGGGGCGACTAGTGCTGCGGCAAAGGGCGGAGAGTCGACACCGGTGACTGCTCTTCAGAATCAATAGCAATTATCAAACTCGAGTGAGAAATGGAGTGTTTCATGTTTATCAATGGGAATCGTAGTCGCGCTCACATCCTGGCTGTGGTTTTGGTTTTGATGGTCTTTTCTGTTTTGGGGGCGGCACAGCGCCGGGTTCAAAACAAGCAGACCGAAAAAGTAGCACCGGGGCGAAAGTCTGGAGGGCATACAGCAGTCTCGCTGGCGCCGAAGCCGTCTCCCTCACCGGGGGCAATGGTTTCAGTTGCGCTGGTAAACCCGTCCCAGCCCGAATACATGTCGGGGGAGGCCAACGTTACGGTGCGTGGAAATCAAAATCCGATTATCCGCCTGGGCTTGGCGCAGAACGGAGTGAATGTAATTGAGTTCCCAGCGTCTGATTCCTTTTTTATGGTTCATCCTGGCAACTCGGAGTTGGTGTCGTTTGATGAGGAGACAGCGAGGTTAAGTAAACGATCTCTTGTGCTCAGACCTGGGGCGGCGTTTGTGGCGCCGCCTCCAGGGGCTACGGTTCGAGTTCCGTCGACGTCAATCAGTGTGCAAATGGGGTCGGGCGTGGTGGTTACTTTCTTGATTTATCCGGCGCGCGAGCTGTCAGAAAATGCACATCGATGTGTGGTGATGTACAGCCGCGATGAAGTAGTGGCCGCGCGCAAGGCAGCCGGTTTAGCGGTCAACCTGGATGGCAGAGAGCCGACTTCAAAGCAGAATAATGGAACGATCAGATTTGGTGGGAGCGTTGGGGACGGTGATGGAGACATGGTTGTTCCGAGAGTCTCGCGCTTGATTGCAGACGTAGATAGCAGTCGTGCTGATGAGCGCGTCCATAGCGGCAAGGTCTCGAAGAAGCGGCCGAAGTTGTCGGAAGTTGCTAATCGTGCGTTGAAGGATGCGCTTAAGAATCCGGGGAGGATGGGCGCTTTTGCGAAGTCAAATCACGGTCTTAGTCTAGCAGTTGCTCCGGTGGTTGATTTGGATGTTCAGGCTCGGATGGTGGTGATTGCGGTGCGCAATGAAGCTGAAGGTGTGTTGCGTATTGTGGAGGGGAATCCGGAGGTTTATGTGCAGACGTTTGACGATCATGGAAAGACGTTGCAGTTGGAGCAGGTGAAGCGTTTGTATGTTGAAAGCACGTCTTTGGAAGGAAAACTTAATAAAGGCGAAGTGGCTTACTACGCGATTGTGTACGAGGCGCCGGTGTTGGGCGCTCTCCAGAAACTGAGGGTTTCAGTTAGCCAGACTGAGGCCGCGGATGAGCCGGCTACTGCCGCGTTGGGTACGTCAACGAAGGGCAAGTAGTTTTTTTGTAGCAGCATTTCTTGAAAGAGGCTTAATCATGGACCACCAAGCTGTGAATAACGAGAGCAATGAGTTTCAAGGTGATCGCCGGGTGATTATCGAAGAGATTGAGGAAGATGCGGAGCAAGATCACGGTCGGGAGGTCTTGGGTGAGGATGAGCGTCGTGAGGTTTTGATCGACGAAGGCGACATTGTGGATGACGTCGAGCTGGAGCGCGGGGAAAAGAGGGGAAAGAGTCGCGGTCGTCGGGCGGTTGTGGGGATCGTTGTTCTGGTGTTGATGGTTGGGTGTGCGGTTCTTGCTGGTTGGCTGTTGGTTGGTAATGGGGCAACTCGAAGGGCAAAGGTCCCGGTTAGTGGCAGTGGGTCGTCGAACGCTGGCGTCATAACTGAGGAGGCGATGACGCGTCAGGCTATTGAACAAGCTGGCGTTGGTGGTCCGGGAATCACGCTCAGTGATGGATCGGTAGTGAGGCCGGGGACGATGCCGCCGACTGCTGTAATGACTCCTGGCGGTAATGTTCCTGTGACAGAGGTGCCCCCGGTTATCAATGATTTGTCCAGCACGGTTAAATCCGGTCAGCCGTCGCCGGGTAATGAGGAAGGGTCTGGTGTTGATGCAAAGCAGGCTGGGGCGCGAACGGTAGCGGCTGTTTTGGGTAGGAATAGCGAACGATCGGTAAGAATTGCGGAAGAGGCAAAGCCCGTTATCGATCAGGGTGTGGCTGCTAGCAATCGTCGATCTGGCTCAGACGGTGTTCGGAGGGATCCTGGTGGGGTCGCGTTGCCTTCTTTTGGGACCATGTTGCCGGTGAAGACTCTGGGGGTGCTTTACACACTACGGTCCGGTGGGTTGGTGAGGTTTGAGTTGACTCGGGATGTTAAAGGCAAGGGTTGGTCCATGGAGCGCGGCACGGTGTTGGTCGGCGCGTTACGAGGGGCGGAATACGATCGCGCGTATGTTTCATTAGTTGGTTTTATTGATCCTGGGTCTGGGAGTTTTGTGAAAACCTCTGGAGATTTGCTCGGTTCGGATGGGGGCGCGGGAATTCGTGGCAAGAAGAGGAAGATGTCGAGTGGTTGGACGCGAGCCTTCTCTCGGTTGGGAGAAGCTGGGTTGAGTATTGCGGGCGCGCTGGCGGGCACAGTTGGAAGGCGTCAAGTAGTGATCAGCGATGCCTTTGGTAGTTATGGCGGTCGTGTGACAAATGAGTTGGATGGGGCGTTGATTGGGCAGGATCGTAATAGTTTTGTGGAAGTGGCGGCCGGGAGCTCAGGCTATCTAATGATCACTGAGTTGCCGGAGCCAATTCAAGGCGTCGATGCGCTGGCTAAGTTGTCAGGCCGTGATGTGGAGGAACGAGCTGATACTGAGCAACCGCGGCGAGCTACGGGTATTTCAGAGCGCGAGCTGGCAGAGCTTATTCAGTCTGGAGATCCGGACCGCATTCAAGCTGCGCTTCCGCGAATGACCCCTGAAATGCGCCAGGTGGCAGAGGCGGTACTGGGTAGCGATACAGGCAGATAGAGCGGATATTGTT
>DATKIS010001008.1:0-2263 GCA_035543975.1 Pyrinomonadaceae bacterium | reverse complement strand
GGCCGTATCCAACAACACGAGCAGACCAACTTCCTGTCCCCGTTGCGATAGCTGGCTCGCAATTTCGAAGGCGACAATTCCGCCGGTACAAAATCCCGCCAAATGATATGGACCAGATGGCTGTATCTCGCGCATTGCCGTAATGCACCGCGCGGCCCCGTCGCGAACTATCTTCAAGGGCGGATTCTCTTGCAGATGTTTGAGAAAGAGTTGGCGGAGCTGCTGATCATCTACTCGTACGTTGGAGCTGAAGTGGCAGGCAAGGGATTGGATCAGGCCGGGAAGCTGCAAACCATAGAAGGGTTGGTCAAGGTCCAGATGCGGAGCCAGATCCAGCACGCTGCTGATAATGTTTGAAGGAAGAATCCCACCGAGAGCGCTAACAAAGAAAAAAGGCGGCTTCGCTCCTGACGGGTGGATGCTGACCAGCGGCGAATCCACTTGCGGCAGTTCATCCACTAGTCTTAATACTCCTGGCCAATTGCGCTCGCGTAGAACTGCGGCGAGTTGGTCTATTGTCGGATTCTCAAAAACAGCAATGACAGGAAGATCCTGTCCGATCCCACTATGAATCTGAGAGACCAAGCTCACGGCGTCAAGAGAGTGGCCCCCAAGGGTGAAGAAATTATCCTGTACTGAGATCGGGCTGATGTTGAGCACATGCTCCCAAATGCTTAATAATTGCACCTCCAGGGAATCGCGTGGCGCGAGGAACCCCTCAGGTTTTGCTACCCTCTCAGGCTGAGGCAGCGCCTGCCGATCAATTTTGCCGCTGTTTGTGACAGGAATCTGCTCAAGTTCCAGCCAGATAGCCGGCACCATGTAGTCAGGTAAGCGCTGTGCAAGGTAAACTGTTAAATCCTCGGCACTGACTCTCCCCTGCTCCACGGGCACTATATATCCGATCAATCGCTTCTCGCCGTCTGCTTCCTCGCGCGCCACCACCACCGCTTCCTGCACTCCGCCATGACCCAACAGCGCGGCTTCGATCTCCCCCAGTTCAATCCGGTAGCCGCGCACCTTCACCTGCTGGTCCACTCGCCCAAGGAACTCCAGGTTGCCATCGCTCCAGTAGCGCACCACATCCCCGGTCCGATAGAGCCGCCGGCCCGGCTCTTTGCTGAATCCATCCGGAACAAACCGTTCCGCCGTTAACTCCGCCCGATTGCGATAACCACGTCCCACACCCACTCCCCCGATGTACAACTCTCCCGCGACTGCCAGCGGCGCCACTTGCCAGTCCTTATCCAGCACATACAGTTGCGTATTGCCCAGCGGCCGCCCCAGCGCCACCGCCCCCGTTTCGGCCACCCGGGGGCAGCTCCATTCGCTCGCTGCTATCGAGGCCTCCGTTGGTCCATACGAGTGATGCAACTCCGCCGCCAACAACCGATGAAACCGGTCGATCGTTTGCCCTGACAACGCTGCGCCACCGCTGATTACTCGTTTCAATGAACTGCATTGCTCCACCCCAGGCTCCGCCAAAAACTGCCTTAGCAGGGACGGCACCAGATACGCCGTGGTCACCTCTTCACTGATGATCAACTGCTTCAGGTAGCCTGGATCATAGTGGCCCTCCGCTCGCGCCAGCACCACCACTGCCCCCACCGTCAGCGGCCACAGGATTTCCCACACCGAGGGGTCGAAGTTCAGCGACGTCTGGGCCAGAAATTTATCGCTCCCATCCAGTTGGTAGGTCTCCTGCATCCACGCTATGCAATTCACTATCCCGCCATGCTCCACCATGGCCCCTTTCGGCTGCCCGCTCGATCCCGAGGTGTAGATCACATACACCAGATGCGCGGCGCTAAGGCCCACTTCAGCCCCGCCCGGATTGTCAGTGCGATAGCTGCTCAGTAACTCTTTATCTGCCTGCAAACGCAGCTTCGGCACCCCGCTCACCAGCAAGCGGGGCTCCAGCCACTCCTGCGTCAACACCATTACCGGCCCACTGTCCTCGATCATGTACTCCAGCCGTTCCCGCGGATAGTTCGGATCCAGCGGCACGTAGGCCCCACCGGCCTTCAAGATCCCCAGCAGCGCCACCACCAGCGCCGCCGAGCGCTCCACACACAAGCCCACCAAGCTGTCTGGTCCTACTCCCTGCGCCCTTAAGTAATGCGCCAATTGGTTCGCACGGCTATTCAATTCCGCATAGCTGAGCTGCTCGTCTCCAAACACCACCGCTACGGCCTCGGGCGTCCGCTGCACCTGCGCTTCGAACAATTCATGAATGCACAACTCGCGCGGATACTCCACTGCC
>DATKIS010001007.1:0-3209 GCA_035543975.1 Pyrinomonadaceae bacterium | reverse complement strand
CTCAACCAACTGGAATGCGGACGAGCGTCGGAATCGACAAAAACAAAGACCTCGGTGCGCGGATCAGCTTTCAAAACGGCGGCCCGAAGGTTATGGACCTTCTGCCCGCTTTCCCTAGCCGGGCCGGCTACGATGCACCGCGTCACTGGCGTAGCGGCGTCCGGGTCGGCGCGACTATTCAAACGCGCCTCTTCAATGACACCCAGCGCGGGATCGTCAGCCTCGTCAGTGACAAAAAGAATCTCGTAGGCCGGATAAGCTTGCCGGTAAAGCGCGGCAATGTTTTCGCCCAGGCCTTCTTCGAGACCACGGCAGGGGGCAATTACAGAAACAAATGGAGCGAAATCTGGAAGGGGACGCGCTAGCTCGCGGCGGATGTAGGCAGCGTAGCTAAAGCCATTCCGAAGAGAGAGAATGCCTAGGCCAATAAGGATAACCGCGAAGAAGTAATAGACGAACATAGTGCCTCAATCCAGCGCCCATTCGTCTATGAGGAATCGACTACGGATTCGACCGCCCGGCGAAAAGACTCCGGGTCGAGAGCCGGATACCTGTGTAGCTGATCTTCGATCTGAGAAAACAGCTCAAGCAACCGAGCCGGTTCAACTAGCCTGCCTTGGATCAGGTCGCGCACATCCTTCAGGTCGATTGCATGCCCTCTTTCAATCTTTGCGAGAGCTTGGGCGTAGAAATCGTAGTGTAGAAACGTGAGCTTTCCTTCCTGACGAATAAACCTACTCCGCTCCCGCCATCCAGGCACCTCAGGAATGAAGTCAGCGGGCGAAGCGAGTTCAATGTTCAATTGCAGACGTTCTTTAAGGGAGGGTAACCTTCTCAGTAGTTCATCGTTTTCAGGAGCGAGCTTCAGGTCGACATCAATCGTGGCGTCTCGCCATCCCAACAATACTGAACTGGCGCCACCCACAAGATAAACCCGCGCAGCTTCGGTAACGCCGCTTCCCAGCGCTTTCATGAACTCTTCCAAGCGCGCCCCAGTTACTTTTTCACGCATTCGGCTGCTCGTTCGTAACTCACTAATTTTCTGATGTAAGCGTTGTAACGCGAGTGGGCGGAATCCTGGTCGGTTTCGGCGAGTAGGTCATAAAGTCGATGCTCGGGATTGGTTGGAAGTTGTTCCGGCAGGTCAAGGCCCAAACGCCTGAGACGGGGAGCGCCCGTCGCTACCAGCAGCGCGGCCACCGTTTCGCGGCCATCGCGCAAATCCTGCAAACCAGCTTCAATCAGGTCCTCTCCGGGTAAGACAGCATCCATCTCTTTACTTTAAGCCGACTGGCCCGAGGGCAGCTAACGGCCCGACGAGTCTCTGGACAATTTCGATTAGCGGCTGAGGGTAAATGCCAATAAAGAGAATGCCGACCAGGGAGACCACCAGCGCTGTACTCAATGCCGGCGAAAGCGACAGGGGCTGGTCGTCGGCGACGCGGTCGCCCAGGTACATCACCTTGATGAAGCGAATGTAGTAATAGAACGACACGACTGTGTTGATAATCGCCCAGGCGGCGAGCCAGTAGTACCAGGTCTTGCCGTCCGTCTTGCCACGCTGCAGCAAGCCACCGAACAGGAAGTACTTGCCAATGAAACCGCCGGTCATGGGCAAACCGCCAAGAGACAACATGAAAACCGCCATCATGGCCGCCATCCCCGGCGCCTTGTGGGCCAGGCCGGTCATGTCGTCCACATTGTCGCCAATGATTCCGCGACGGCGCAGGCTGATGATGATGCCAAAAGCACCCATGTTCATGAAGGTGTACACCAGCAAATAGATCATCAGGCCGATGTAGCCGTAACTGTTCCCCGCTACTAATCCCAGCAACAAATACCCGGCGTTTGAAATCGAGGAATAAGCCAGCAGTCGCTTGGAGTTCTCCTGCGTCACGGCCGCCCAGTTACCCACCATGATAGTGATGGCGGCGACCAGACCCAGGAGCGGCGCCCAGTCGGCCCTCATCGCATTCAAGGCCTCGATGAAAATTCGCGCATAAAGAGCGAAGCTGGCAGCCTTTGAGGCCGTCGAAAGAAATGCGGTGACGGAAGTCGGCGCGCCTTCATAAGCGTCAGGCGCCCACATGTGAAACGGCACGGCGGCAATTTTGAAGAAGAGACCCGCGGCCAGGGCGATCATTCCGAGCAGCAGCATGGGTCTGAGCGACCCGCTCACCGGCGCGGACGCATCTCCCATGGTTCCGGCAATGGCCGCTACGCTGCGCCCAATCTCGCCCAGGTTAGTTGAACCGGCAATTCCGTAAAGCAAAGACATGCCATAAAGCAGCACCCCGGATGAGAAGGCGCCGAGGAGAAAGTATTTCATTGCCGCTTCGTTCGAACGCTTCTCGCGCTTCGTGAAAGCAACCAGGACGTAAAACGTAAGGGCCATCAGCTCCAGGCTGATATAAAGCGAGATGAGATCGTAGCCGCAGGCTAAGAACATCATCCCGACAGTGGCAAAGAGGAGCAGGGCGTAGTATTCGCCATGCTGTTCGCCTTCGATATCCAGATAGCGAGTGGAAATAGCTATAGCCTGCGCCGCACCGATTAGAAAAATTCCTTTGAATAGCAGGGCAAAGCCGTCAATCCGAACCATGCCGTAGAATCCATCCAGCGGCAGGGCCTCACGATTGAACCAGTACTGCGCACCCAGGGAAATGCCCGCGAGGGCCACACCTCCCAGCGAGAAGTAGGCGACGAGCTTGCTCTTGCGATAAGGCAGGACCACTTCCATCACCAGCGCCAGGCAGGCGCACACCGTTAGAATCAACTCCGGGGCAATAAGCTGGAGCTCGGTAACGCTGAAGAGCGCAGTTGTGTTGGCTTGTAGGAAAAGCATTAGTTACTAAAGCCGACCGGCGACGGCTGACCGCCGACCGTGGCTCACCTTACTCCTGAAATCTATGTTTGGTGTCATCAAGCCTACCGGCGACGGCTGACCGCCAACCGGGCTCACCTTACCCTATCAAGCCGACCGGCGACGGCTGACCGCCGACCGGGCTCACCTTACTCTTGAAATCTACGATCAGTCATCCTTTGTCCGTCGTCGGTCGTCCGTCACCGGTCGTTACCGGCCCGTCGTCGGTCGTCCGTCATCGTCGTTACCGGTCCGTTGTCAGTAGTCCGTCGCCAGCTAGAGATACCCATCACTCATCACTCATCACTCATCACTCATCACTCATCACTCATCACTCATCACTCAT
>DATKIS010001006.1:0-2120 GCA_035543975.1 Pyrinomonadaceae bacterium | reverse complement strand
GCCACCATAGCTTTCTGCGCCGCTCGTTTGATCACCTTCAGCTCATCCAACTGCTGGAAGTACAGTTCGGCGCGAGTCCGCTGTCCCCGGGTTGGGTAGCTGCTCCAGCCAGCTCTCTCGCTTGCTGCTTCGTTGATCATCGGCATCAGTACGCGATTGGAAACAAAGCCGGGCGAGTCGTTGCAGTCGAGCGCGGTCTTCCCCAGTTTCTCTGTTAGCGACAGCACCTTCTCATAGGTTGCATCTGAGGTGGCGAGACCGCGAATAACTTCGACCAGCTTCATGACGGGAACTGGATTCATGAAGTGCATGCCAATCACTTTATCCGGGCGGGCGGTAATCGCACCCAGCTTCGTAATTGAAATCGACGAAGTGTTTGAGGCCAGGATCGTCTCAGCCTTGGTGATGCGGTCGAGCGCCGAGAACACTTCAGTCTTCACCGCCAGGTCCTCAGTCACAGCTTCAATTACAAACGAGGCGTCACTCAAGGCCATGAGGTCGGTGGTGGTTTCTATCCGGGTAAGAAGCGACTGCTTCTCTTCGATGCTCAGCCGTTCTTTATCGACGTCGCGCTGAAGACTCTTATCAATTGCCTGGAGTCCCTTTTGCAGAAATTCGTCCTTCACGTCACGCATCACGACGCGATAACCCGCACGGGCCGCCACTTGTGCGATCCCGTTCCCCATCGTGCCCGATCCAATTACTCCTATGATTTCACTCATAATCTTGTCAAAACCACCTGCGTGCGCGGAGGGGGCTTTGTTCACTCATTTAGTCAGTCGCACCCCGTAAGCGGGTGGGTCTTTATTCACTCAACCGGATCAGAACCCAGTGCGTAAGCGATCGGATTATTACGGCCTTGCTCGAGTGAAGAAGACCCCCCCGCTCACGCAGGTGGTTCTGACTAACGTTCAACTGCCAGCGCCACCGCATTACCACCACCCAGGCAAAGGGCAACAATTCCCCGATGCGCATCTCGACGCTTGAGTTCGTAGAGCATGGTCGTCAACAAACGCGAACCCGATTGGCCAATCGCGTGGCCCAGCGCAACTGCCCCACCATTGACGTTAACCTTCGCCGGATCCAAACCGAGTTCCCTGATAATCGCCACCGCCTGGACCGAGAAAGCCTCGTTGAGTTCAATCAAATCTACATCGCCGAGCGTCCAGCCGGCTTTCCGCAGCACTTTCCTAATCGCTTCCACCGGCGCCATCATCACCAATTCCGGTTCGAGACCTGAAGTCGCCTGGGCCACGATGCGCGCCATCGGCTGGATTCCTAAAGCGCTCGCCCTCTCAGCCGAAGTCACCACCAGGGCCGACGCCCCATCGTTAACGCCGGGCGCGTTTCCCGCCGTTACGGTTCCGCCGTCTTTCTGGAAAGCTGGCTTCAGCTTGCCCAGGACTTCCGACGTCGTATCTTCGCGTACTGTCTCGTCCGAATCGAAGACGACAGGCGCTCCCTTCTTTTGCGAAATCTCAACCGGCACTATCTCGTCCTTGAAGTTCCCGGCCTTGATAGCAGCTGCTGCTTTGCGATGCGAATTCACGGCGTATTCGTCCTGCTCCTCGCGGCTGACGCTATACCGTTCAGACACTACTTCGCCGGTGCAGCCCATATGGTAATCATTAAAGGCGTCCCAGAGGCCGTCATGAATCATCGAGTCAAGCAGTACGCCGTTTCCCAAACGGTAGCCCTCACGAGCTTTCGGGATCAGATAAGGTGCATTCGACATCGACTCCATGCCACCGGCGACCACGATTTCCGTATCGCCAAGTTGAATACCCTGCGCCGCCATCATCACAGCCTTCAAACCAGAGCCACACACTTTGTTGACCGTCACCGCCGAAACCGCCGGCAACAGTCCGCCATTCAAAGCGGCTTGCCTGGCTGGGTTCTGGCCCAGACCAGCTTGAATCACACAGCCCATGATCACTTCATCGACATCCTCCGGAGCAACGCCCGCACGTTTTACGCTCTCCCGCACCACGATCGCTCCGAGTTCCGTCGCTTTGAAGTTCTTCAGCGTACCCAGAAACTTCCCCACCGGGGTTCTCACTGCACTAATGATTACTGCTTCTTTGATTGCTGACATTACAAACTCACCTGCCCGTCCGCTT
>DATKIS010001005.1:0-3131 GCA_035543975.1 Pyrinomonadaceae bacterium | reverse complement strand
TCGGACGGGTTAATGTCAAGGTGGGATCATGGAGGCGTGAATGACCTCGGAGTCTCGGTGCCTCCTCTGCATTCTCTGTGTGTCTCTGTAATGGTCTTCGGCAATCAGGCTTTGCACAAAAGGTCCGTGTTAGATGGCTCAGCGGCTTTGCCGCCGGCAAACTATCGATAACCGGGCCGTGTTTTTGGGCAGAGCCGAGTAGATACTAATAACCAAGACACAGGGAACACGGAGGCTGCACAGCGCGACGCTGAGCCGCAACCGAAACGTCAGAGGGGCAATGGCCGAGTCCCGCAGTCACGCGGATGATCTCATTCACACCGTGGCTTAAAGCCGCGGTGCTAATGAGATCGCTCCGCGTGACGAAAGCTTTGTTTGGTTTATTCCGGAGGGCAGTTTGGCAACCAGGCTGCGCTCTGTCGCCGTGGTGGTCTTACTAAACGATTATGGTTAGTGCAAAGCAGAACCCGCCGCCGAGAGCCAGACTCTCCCCCTTCGCCATGGATCTCCTGCGGGAGTGGCAACATCTGGGGCTTCCTGTTTCCGACTCGACAGTTATTGTGGCCGTGTCAGGCGGCGCGGATTCCTCTGCCCTCCTGCTCGCACTCGACGAGTTAATCACGGGCGGGAAACTCAAGCTCACGCCGGTGGTTGCCCACCTCGATCACGGCTTGCGAAAAGAGAGCCGAAACGACGCCAAGTGGGTCTCGCAGCTGGCAAAGTCACTCGGCTACCAACTAGCAACCGGCCGCGCGAACCTCAAAAGACGTTCGACCGAAGTTGACGGCCAGCCTGAGCGAAACCTGGAGCAGGCGGCCCGCAATGCGCGCTATGCCTTTCTGCACAAAGCCGCAAAGAAGAACCATTCAGCCATCGTCTTAACAGCCCACACTCAGGACGATCAGGCAGAAACAATTCTCATGCGTCTACTCCGCGGCAGCGCCGCCGAAGGGCTCAGCGGCACCTCGCCCCAGCGGACTCTCGCCGCCGGCTCCGACATTAAGCTGGTGCGCCCCATGATTTCCTGGGCCCGGCGGGCGGATACCGAAGACTACTGCACAAAACGCCAAGTCGATTTCAGAGTTGATGTGATGAATCACGATGAGACCTTTTCCCGGGTCAGGGTTCGAAAGCAGTTGCTCCCGCTCATGAAGTCCTTTAATAACCGCATCGTTGAAGCTCTGAATCGCACAGCCATCCTGCTAAACGAGGACGCGGTGGCGTTATCTGAGGCGGCGAGGCAACTATTGGACTTGGCGAGCAGCAGCTCCGAGGGGAACGACGAAACCCAAATGGCCACTCTCAACGTAAGTGTTATCTCGCAAGCACCGGTCGCGATACGCCGTCGCGCCCTGCGAGAATGGATTTCGCGCTCACGCGGGGACTTGCGCCGGTTGGAGATGATCCACCTGGTCGCCGTTGAGAAGTTGTGGACTGGCGAGCGGGGCGGCCGAGTGGCGGAGTTGCCTGGAGGGATGAAGGTTACCCGACGAAGGGGGCGGTTGGAGTTATCGGGCAAAAAAGAGTTGAAAAAGGGGGCTTTGACCTCTAAAATCCCCCGACGTTGACACCGCCGGAATGGTCGGCGGTTTTCGCTTTTTGCGAGCCCGACGCTCTCGGGAAACTCCGCCGGCCTTTTGGGTTCTAACCAACGGCCAGGGATTGGGCGGCATCCAAGTTGACCGCTTCGCGGATGTTCTTTTGGTTTAGGAGTTTTCACTTGTTGCACTGAAGCGACAAAGGATGGCGCGATAGGTTATGATCGTCGCCGGAGGCTTTAATGACATTGAGTTCCACAGCTAGACAAATAATTTTTTGGTTGCTGATTATCGCCGGGGCTTTGCTGCTTTATAAGCTGGTGAACCCGTCGGGCAAAAATGCGCAGGCGATAGATTTGGCGGCTCTTAGCCAAAAAATGGACGCGGGCGATATTAGGCAGTTGACGGTCAAGCAAAGCGAGACAACTGCCATTGACAAAAGCAACACCGAATACCGCATTCAACTCACCAGCGATCAGATAAAGAACACGCTGTATAACAAATCCCAGGAGAAACTTCCTGACGGCAACCGAAAGGTTGAAAAATTTGAAGACGAATCAGGCAGCAGCAGCTACATCTGGCCGATGCTGATCACCTGGGCGCCTTTGCTCTTCATCATCGGTATCTGGGTCTTCATGTTGCGGCAGATGCAGTCTGGCGGAAACAAGGCCCTCTCGTTTGGTAAGTCGCGAGCTAAGCTTCTGAACAATCAACAGAAGCGAGTGACGTTTAAGGACGTCGCCGGCGTTGAAGAAGCCAAGGAAGAACTCCAGGAGATTATTGAATTCCTCAAGGAGCCGCAGAAGTTTCAAAAACTCGGCGGCCGCATTCCCAAAGGCGTGTTGATGATGGGCCCGCCGGGAACCGGTAAGACTTTGCTGGCCCGAGCGATTGCCGGCGAAGCTAATGTTCCCTTCTTCTCCATTTCGGGTTCCGACTTCGTCGAGATGTTTGTGGGCGTGGGCGCTTCCCGCGTTCGCGACTTGTTTGAGCAGGGTAAGAAGAATGCGCCCTGCATCATCTTCATCGACGAGATCGACGCAGTCGGACGTCATCGCGGCGCAGGCCTCGGCGGCGGACATGACGAACGCGAACAGACGCTGAATCAACTGCTCGTCGAGATGGATGGGTTCGAGTCAAACGATGGTGTGATCCTGATTGCTTCGACCAACCGTCCCGACGTCCTCGATCCGGCGTTGCTCCGGCCAGGACGTTTTGACAGGCGTGTCGTTGTTTCGCGGCCGGACGTACGTGGCCGCGAAGGCATTCTGAAAGTTCACACGCGCAAGATACCGCTGGGCGAGGATGTTGACATCAGCGTCATCGCGCGCGGCACCCCGGGTTTCACCGGCGCCGACCTGGCCAATCTGGTTAATGAAGCGGCACTCAACGCCGCCCGTTACAACAAGAAGCTGGTCGCCATGGCCGACTTTGAACTGGCCAAGGACAAGGTGCTGATGGGCGCCGAGCGTAAGAGCATGGTGATTTCCAACGAAGAGAAGCGGGTCACGGCCTATCACGAAGCCGGACACACGCTCGTTGGTCTTAAGGTGCCAAACGCCGATCCGGTCCACAAGGTGACGATCATTCCGC
>DATKIS010001004.1:0-15047 GCA_035543975.1 Pyrinomonadaceae bacterium | reverse complement strand
CTAATCAGGCATCCCGGTGGTCAACAAGACGCTCCAAACTGTTCTCCCAAGTACACATTTGTCGCGAGGTCAATCGATGAAACTAAGAATGCTTTTGTGTGCGCTCCTGATAGCGCTTTTTACCTTCCAAACCATGCCGGTCTCCGCCGTCGACGAAGGCATGTGGACCTTTAATAATGTACCCAGGGCCGATATCAAACAAAAATACGGATTTGATGTTACTGACGAGTGGTTACGCAAAGTCCAACTGGCTTCGGTGCGCTTCCCGGGTGGCTCAGGCTCCTTTGTATCGCCGAACGGTCTGGTGCTGACAAACTACCATATCGTGGAAGACTTCGTCGGTGAGTTGGGTTCGGCCGAGAAAGACTACGCCAAGGAAGGCTTCGTCGCCCATAACCAGGCGCAGGAGTTGAAAGCTCCCGGACTCAGCATCGACGTGCTCATGAGTCTCGATGATGTGACCGATCGGGTAAACGCTGCAGTTAAGCCCGGCGCGTCTGCGGTTGAGGCGAATGCGGCCCGGCGCACTGAAATCAGTGCCATTGAAGCAGAATCAACCAAGGCCACCGGTTTCCGCAGTGATGTGGTTACGCTCTATCAAGGCGGCCAGTACAACGTTTACCGGTACAAGAGATACACGGATGTGCGCATCGTGTTTGTCCCTGAATTTCAGGCGGCGTTTTTCGGTGGCGATCCCGACAACTTTAACTTCCCCCGATTCAATATCGATATGGCCCTGGTCAGAGTCTACGAGAACGACCAGCCGCTGAAGGTGGAAAACTATTTCAAATGGTCGAAGACGGGCGCTAAGAAGGACGAGCTGGTGTTTGTCACCGGTCATCCGGGTTCGACTTCCCGGCTCAATACGGTGGCCCATCTCGAATCGCTGCGAGACGTCAGTATTCCGCTGATCATTCGTATGCTGGAATCGCGCCGGTCGATGCTCAAGCAATACATGACTTTGGGTGAAGAGCAGACCCGCCGGGCCCAAAACGAACTAAATTCAGTCGAGAATTCGCTCAAGGTTTACAAAGGCCGCGTGGTTGGCTTGCAAGACCCCAAGTTGATGGCCAAGAAGCGCAAGTTTGAGCAGACCTTGAGAAACTCGGTCGAAGCTGACGCGAGAATGAAGAAGGAATACGGCGACGCCTGGATGGCCATTTCCAAGGGCCGGCAGGACCTGGCCAGTTACGAGCGCGACCGGCGCTTTCTCGACCTGGCAGCCGGCTTCAACACATCGTTGTTTGGCGTGGCCCGCACCCTGGTGCGTTTGGCTGAAGAAAGTGAGAAACCCAATGACAAACGACTGCCTGAGTACACCGACGCGCGTCGGGGCGCGATTGTAGCCAGTCTCTCGTCAACAGCATCTTTCTACGATGATTTTGAGAAACTGAAGCTGGCCAACTCGCTCCAGTTTCTGCAAAGCGAGTACGGAGCAAATAGTTCGTTTGCGAAAAAGGTACTAAAGGGCAAGACGCCGGAAGCCCGAGCCGCTGAGTTGCTTGATGGCACCAAACTCACAGACGTCGAATACCGCAAGAAGGTTATCGATGCCGGAATCAGGATGACTCACAGCGGAGACGACCCGATGATCGAGTTGGCCCGCAGCATCGACAAGGAAGCGCGTGAGGTCCGAAAGCGTTACGACGACGAGGTGGTGGCGGTCGAGCGCGGCAACTATGCGAAGGTGGCCCGCGCCCTATTCGAACAACAGGGAACTAAACTCTACCCAGACGCGACTTTCACGCTCCGGCTTTCTTATGGAGCGGTGAAGGGCTATACCGAGAATGGAAAACCGGTGCAGCCATTTACGACCATGGGGGGTCTCTTCGCGCGGTCAAATCAGTTTCACCACGCGTTTCCTTACAACCTGCCTCCTCGTTGGATGAGCAAGCAGAAGGCGATCAATCCGAAGACGCCGTTTAATTTCGTTTCCACGAATGACATTATCGGCGGCAACAGCGGTTCGCCGACGATTAACAGGAACCGCGAACTGGTGGGGCTGATCTTCGACGGCAACATTCAGTCGCTGGTTGGTGACTACGACTATGACGAGTCGGTAAATCGCTCGATCTCAGTTGACGTCCGCGGGATGCTCGAAGTGCTGCGGAAAGTTTTCGGCGCCAATGAAGTGGCCGACGAACTGATGAAGGGCTAGAAGTGACAGCAGGCGTATAGAGTACAACCTTTATTAGGTTGCAGTTGCACAAACACGCAAGCTAAAGCTTGGACTCTATACGCCTGAAGGCGAACGATTATCCGTTGCTGGTTTCTCCCGCTGCCGCTGCCAAAAGGCGCCCCCGATGACTCTCAGGATCTACTGCCCCTCCTGCTCCAGCGAAGTACCCGGCGGCCTGGATATCTGCCCGAGTTGTGGTCAACCGCTGGATGACATCGCCACCCGGCGCCTCGAATCCTCCAAGCCACAAAAGTCTACTCCCACGAAGCCCAGGTCATACGACTCCATCGACAACGTGCGGTTCGTTCCGGGAGACATTCTGGCTGAACGCTATCGCGTGGTTGCCCTGCTGGGGAAGGGCGGTATGGGCGAAGTGTTTCGCGCGGACGACTTGACGCTGGGCCAGGCGGTCGCGCTTAAGTTTCTACCCGACCATCTGCTGAGCGACGGCGCCGCGCTCGCGCGCTTTCATCGAGAAGTGCGCGTGGCCAGACAGGTAAGCCACAAGAATGTTTGTCGCGTCTACGACATCGGCGAAGTGGACGGGCGTCATTTCCTGTCAATGGAATTCATCAAGGGCGAGGAACTGTCTTCACTCCTGCGCCGCATTGGCCGGCTGCCCCAAGACAAGGCGATTCAACTGGCCAGACAAATCTGCGCCGGACTGGCCGCGGCGCACGACGCCGGGGTTCTGCATCGCGATTTGAAACCTGCAAACGTCATGATCGACGAGCATGGGAATGCGCGCATTCTCGACTTTGGCCTCGCGGGTCTGTCTGAAGAGTTTGGGGAAGATGAACTGGCCGCGGGCACGCCCGCTTACATGGCGCCGGAACAACTGGCGGGGAAAGAGCAGACGGTCCAGACAGACATCTACTCATTGGGCCTGGTGTTTTACGAGCTCTTTACCGGTAAGCGCGCGTTTGAAGCGGCTAATCTGGGCGAGTTACTCAAGCTCCGGCGTGGCGATTCGACGCCGACTATGCCTTCCCAGATCGTCAAGGATCTCGATCCCCTGGTTGAAAAGGTGATTGATCGTTGTATTCAAAAGGATCCGGATGATCGTCCTCGTTCCGCAATGCAAGTCGCCGCCGCGCTGCCGGGCGGAGACCCGATTGCCGCCGCGCTTGCCGCCGGCGAAACGCCTTCACCCGAGATGGTGGCCGCGGCGCCGACAGAGGGAATCCTCAAACCGGCCGTGGCCGCGACCCTGATGTTGGCTTTCGTGGTTGGCCTGGCTCTGATTTGCTGGCTGACGAAATACACGGACACGGCTGTTTACCTGATGACACCGCTCGAGATGCCCCCGGAAGCTCTCCGAGCGCGCGCCCGTGATGTGGTTAAGAAAATGGGATATTCCCAGCAACCACTTGATAACGCGGACGGGATTATCCTCAAGGAAGACTACCTGCGCTACATTGCCGCCAAAGATCAGTCGCGAGACCGCTGGACCCGTTTGCGCACTGAAGGACCAGGCGCCTACCGCTTTTGGTATCGCCAGAGTCCCCGCTACTTCGTTTCGATTGAAAATGTTGAAGTCGACGAAAATCCAGCGCTCGATGTCGCTGACATGTCGAGTCTGTATCTGGACATGGGGGGGCGCCTCCATTGGTTCGTGGGTGTGCCGCCGCAACGTGAACCCCCGGGACTTGAGAATGCTGCGCCTGACTGGTCTATACCGTTCCGGGAGGCGGGATTGGATCTGGCAAACTTTCGTCAGGTCGCCTCAATGTCAGTCCCGCTGCATGCGTACGACACGCGGGCAGCCTGGGATGGAGTTGACGTTTCCAATCGTGATTTGAAATCGACCCCCGGAGGGCAGCCGGGAGCTGGCGTGAGCACGCATGTCGAAGCAGCCTCATTCCGCGGCAAGATTGTTTACTTCGAAACTATTTATCCCTGGGATCGTCCGGCGAGAGAGGAAGAAGAGCCTCAGACCGGTAAGGGCCGGGCGCTGACGTTCATACTGATTGCTATCTACATGCTGGTGCTCGTTTTTAGTGTGCTGCTGGCTCGTAAGAATTTAAGGTTGGGCCGGGGCGACCGTCGCGGGGCAACGCGCCTGGCGTTCCTGGTCCTGCTCATGGGCATTCTTAACTGGCTCTTCAGTGAGCACCATAACTGGTTACCCCTTCGCGAATTTGGTCTCTTCATCATCTCGCTGGGGCAGGCTGTTTACAATGCGGTTTTCTTATGGCTGCTCTATGTCGCCCTTGAACCTTTTGTTCGCAAGCGCTGGCCGAAGCGAATAATTTCATGGAGCCGCCTGTTGGCGGGAGGCTCTCGAGATCCGCTGGTAGGGCGCGATATCTTGATTGGCGCAGTCTTCGCGGTGTTGGGGATGCTGATCGGTTTATTTACTTCGTTTGTGAGCGGCTGGCTTGGGTACCCGCCGGAACTGACTCTTACTCCCGGCGCCGTCAACATCGGCACGAATCTCTTCATCCGCCAGTTCACTAGTCAACTTAGCTCGAGTATCTTCCTGAGTTTTACCGAACTCTTTTTACTGCTCCTGTTTTTCGTGGTTTTGCGGCGAGAGCGTTTGGCGTTCGGTGTCCTTTGGCTCCTGCTTACGCTGCTGGTGACTTTGCTGGGCGAGACGCCCCTGCAGCTGATACCTCTCACCGCCCTCGGCGCCTTCATTCCGGTCTACGTGCTTTACCGCTACGGACTGCTCGCTTCGGTCGCGAGTTTCTTCTTCACGCATCTGTCACTCTACTATCCCGTTACGCCGGAACTCAGCGCCTGGTACGCAACTAACTTCGTCATCGCTATGGTTATCTGCGTAGCCCTGGCGGCTTACGGCTTTTATGTTTCCCTCGGTGGACAAAAGCTCCTGTCCGGAAGATTACTCGAGGAGTGAATCGACTCTTTGGAGTGCGACGGCTCGACGCCGCTTTTAGTCCGCGGCGGCACGCCGCCCCGACGCGGACGCCGCGCCGGGACCCCGGTCGACGCCGCTTTCCGAACTTGGGATCTAGTATCCGAGCCAGCAGACTCGCTCGACCCTGAGGAATTTTCGTCGTGCTTAAGTAACCGCCCGACTGTTAGGGTGGGCTGGGGCGCTAAACGAGGATACAGGCGCATAGAGTACAAGCTTTATTAGCTTGAGCGTTTGGGTCACAGCAACCTGAAGGTTGTACTCTAAACGCCTCTTTCTCGTGCGTTTTTGTGTGGTTTCGTGGATCCTTCTTAGTTTTTCTATAGCCACCTCGGAGACATTATGTACACGACCAATCTTCGGCGATGCACCGCCTTCATTCTCGTAACAATCCTCGCGTCGGCCCCGACAGTTGTTTCTCAGCGCGCCACGAGTTCATTCTCCGTCGAACAAATCAAGAGCTACCCGTTTCCAAATGAGTTAACTGCGGCCGCCACCGGCTCGCGCATCGCCTGGGCACTGAACGAGCGCGGCCTGCGCAACGTGTGGGTTGCCGAAGGCCCTGACTTCCAACCGCGCCGGCTTACTAACTACAACATAGACGACGGCCAGGAACTAACTAGTCTCTCAATCAGCGCCGATGGCAAATACGTGGTTTACGTACGCGGTGGCGACCACGGTTCCAACTTTGACGTCTCGGTCGGGGTTAACCCAACGCTTAGCCCGGTCTCGGTCAAGGTGCAGATCTTCAGCGTTCCCTTCGCTGGTGGTGAGCCCAAGTTGCTGGGGGATGGCGACGACCCGGTCGTATCGCCGAAAAGTGATAGCGTGGTTTTCTCGAAAGAGCGGGGACTTTGGGTGGCGCCCATTGACGGGGCCGCGCCCGGCCGGCGCATGTTTTTTGCGCGCGGCGAAACCGACACACCCGAATGGTCGCCCGACGGCAGCCGCCTCGCTTTTGTCTCAAGCCGTGGCGACCACTCCTTCATCGGCATCTACACCAACGACACGGCGCCAATCATTTATGTAGCGCCGTCGACCTCGCGCGATTCAAGCCCGCGCTGGTCGCCGGACGGAAAACGCATCGCCTTCGTGCGACGCCCGGGAACCGGCGGCGCCCCTGATCTTGTCCTGGAACAGCGCCCGCAAGCGTGGGCGATCTGGACCGCCGACGCTGCGACGGGCGCAGCACTACAACTTTGGAAGAGTCCTTTTACGTTGCGCGGTTCGCCGCCAGGCACGCACGGTGGAACGAACCTTCACTGGGCAGCCGGCGGCCGGATCGTCTTTCTCTCCTACCTCGACGGCTGGCCGCATCTTTATTCGATTAGTGAACCCGCGTCTGGAAACGGCGCTGCGAATCCCACCGCGATAACCATTAAAAACGGCTCCGAGAACACGACTATCAATGTAGGCCAGCCACTGTTGCTGACGCCCGGCAACTACATGTGTGAGTACATCTCGCTCAGTCCAGATCGTCGGCACCTTTTCTTCGCCGGCAACGCGGGCGCCGATCCGGACGATATCGACCGCCGACACATTGTCAGAGTTTCTGTGGACAAAGCCGATCCGGTAGTCCTGACCCCAGGGAAAGGTCTCGAGTGGACGCCGTTTATCACCGGCGACGGCAAACATGTCGCCTTCATCGGAGCCACAACCCAGCGTCCGCCACTGCCGACGGTGATTTCTAACGATATTGGCGGGGCACCGGGCAGAACATCGAGTGGTCCGCCGCGCGTCCTTGGAGCAGATCGCATCCCTTCAGATTACCCGACCGCGCAACTGGTCGTGCCGAAGAAAGTCACCTTCCAAGCTCCGGATGGAGTGGATATCCACGGGCAACTTTTCGAACCACCGGGCGCAGCTACCACGAGTTCCGTGCCCACGCGCGGGGCTGCCGCTGGTTTTCAGCCCGGAGGGCTCGCAGATAGTAGCCGGTGGTCGCAGCGTAGCGTAGACGACCGGAAAGCATTGAGCATTTCTCCACACCCGGAACGGGTGTCAGACAATCTGCGACCGCTTCGGGGTTGGGAATCATTTACAACGTCCGGTGGTCGCCGCTCCGCTGCGACCGCCGGCTACTTTCTGACAGCCTTTCAGGCTGAGGTCTCCGGCGGCGCTTTGCCCGATCGGGCGTTACAGCCGCAGACCAAACATCCCGCCATCGTCTTCGTCCACGGTGGCCCACCACGCCAGATGCTGCTTGGCTGGCACTACTCCGACTACTACTCCAACGCTTACGCAATGAACCAGTACCTCGCCAGTCGCGGCTTCATTGTCCTGTCAGTGAACTACCGGCTCGGCATCGGCTATGGCCACGACTTTCACCGTCCACCCAAGGCAGGCGCTCAGGGCGCTTCGGAGTACCAGGACGTTAAGGCCGCGGGCGAATACCTTCGTTCGCTGCCGCAAGTTGATCCCAAACGCATTGGCATTTACGGTGGCTCCTATGGCGGATTTCTAACCGCCCTTGGGCTGGCCCGGGATTCGCAACTGTTCGTAGCCGGCGTCGACATCCACGGCGTTCACAACTGGACCGCCGAGCGGGCCCAGTCCCTCCTGGAAAATCGCTACGAGAAACCACCTGACACCCAGGCCGCCCTCGACGCCGCGTGGCAGTCGTCCCCGGTTTCCTCAATTGGAACCTGGAAGTCTCCAGTCCTTCTGATTCATGGCGACGACGATCGCAATGTCCGCTTCAGTCAAACCACCGACCTGGTCCGACGTCTGGAAAAAGCCGGCGTGCCCTTCGAGGAACTAGTGATCCCCGACGACACTCATCACTTCATGCGGCATGCCAATTCGGTGAAGGTCAACGCGGCTGTCGCCGCCTTCTTTGAGCGTGCCTTCGGGAATAAGTAGGACAGACTTTCGAGTCTGTCCAGCGTCCGAATAAGTAAAGCGGGGCCTTGGGTTGGCCTTGGGTCCGGCGGCCGATCTCATTCACACCGCGGCTTAAAGAGACTGTGTGAAAACTCAGGTTGCGGACGAATAACGCTGAAAGCGTTCGCTAATTCCAGCCCAGGGTTGAGCTTTGGCAACCCTGGGAAACATGCATTCATTTCTCGAAGCCGCAACTCTGAAGGAGTTGCGTCGCGGTGCGCTATTACAGCCCTCGCAACTCCTTCAGGGTTGCGAGAATCTAGCAGGCGTTCTGTACCCAGGGTTTCAGAGCAAACCCTGGGCTGAAATTAGCCCACGTTTTCAGCGTTAAGGGCCGAGGGTTTTCACACAGTCTCTTTAGCCCGGTGATCAAGCCCAGAGGAACGGATCCCTGAACCGTTTCCAACGGTTCCTCGTTTGTCGCGCCGAACAAAAACCGTTAGAAACGGTTGGGGAGCATGGCGGGCAGTTGTCCACCGGGCTGAAGCCACGGTGTGAATGAGATCGCTCCGCGTGATGGTGGTTATGGTCGGACAGTCTGAAACCCCGCGCGTTCTTACCGTTTCCAGGGATCATTCTTCACTTCGGCAATCCACTCATTACCTCAATTGCCGATCCAGCGAGAATCCGCGGATGGCGGTCGCCAGCTCCGAATGCAGTCGAGCTTGTTCCTCAAGTGCCGCGCGGCGATCTTTCTCCAGTTGCTCCAGACGCGACTCTTGCGTGTCGGCTTTGGCGACATAACGCGTGATTAACTGCCTGGCTTCAGCGGTGGCACTCAAAGCCTTGATGTTCTCACGCAGACGCGCCTGGTCTTGTGCGATCTCGGTAGCCTCGCTGTTGATAGCTTGCAGTCGCCCTTCATTGGCGGCCATGCGGCCCCTGATATCGATGAGCTTCTCCAGCGCCGCGCGCGTGGGCGCGTCGATGTAATTGCGTGCGATAAACAACTCCAGGTCCGGCCGCGTAAAATTCGAAAGGGCATAACTATCCACGAATACGCGCTGCTCGGTGACCCCCACTTCCGAAGTCTGGTGCGGTTCGAGCGGTACGCGAAACCGGTAGTAGCGCGCGCTCTTGCCGTCGGGCTTGGGAGTATCGTCAGTAAGCGTCCACTCCTGCCGCACTGGATGTTCTACAAACACCACGCGCGCTTTGTCGGTTTGATTGGTCAGCGTGTAGACCTTCTTATTTGTCTGGTGGTAGTGCGCCTGGAAAACGCCATTGACTACGCGCACCAGAAACGTGGGCGCGCGATCCTCTTTGACGCGCGCCGTCACTAACGTGCCGAGATCCAGCGCGAACGAGATCAATCTTTGTTCAGCCGGTTTCAGCCGTTCCATCAAGGCTTCGCCCGCGTAAGCGTCGCCGTCGATGATGGTCATCGAACCGCCTTCAAGGGTAAGCGCGGTCGTATTCCGGAGCAGCATACCGCCCATGGGCCGGTCGCGACGGATAGCCTCGTTGTAGATTGAAACGCGCTCGCCATCCATGCGTGCTTGCACGATGGGAATCAGCGCGGAACGATCATGGGGCACCGTCACCGGCTGATCGATCTTGTACTCGAATAGATCTCCGACTTCGTTGCCCGTTGCGGCAGCTTCGACGCCTGAGTTTTCACCAGTGATGGTCTCGCTTAAAGATGGGGGAGCCGGCGGTGCGACGCCAGGGGTCAACGCCAGATTGTCCACCATATTGCGTGCCCGGTTATTCAGGGGTAACTGAACTATCTGCCGTTGAGTGAATCCCTGCGCGCGGCGCTCCGGTGAATCGCTGTCGACGGTTCCCGCTCCGAAAGCGCCCGCCACCCCGCTTGAATCCTTACCCATGTTTTCGCTTTGAGTCTCTCCCGGCTCATAAACTTGTGGCTCCAGTTTCAGATCCTGCGGCATCGGCACAATCGGCCGATAGCGATAGAACGGCTGTTGGATTGGCTGAATAAAGGAAACCGGGGTGCCTGAAATGAGCGAGAGCGCCACACTGTTCCAGTCCTCATCGCCGACATTGTCTATGATGGCCCAACCCTGGAAGAAAGGTTTGCCGGCCTGATCGAGTACGACGCGATAGGTCGTTTTCCAAATCGGAGCGGCGATGGTGTAGCTCACCAGCATCTCCCGCGAGCCGGCTCCGTCCGAAGTCACCACGATCGTCTTCGCGTCTCGACGCCGGGCCGAGGCGGCCGCACTGGCAAATTCACTAACGTCACGACGCGCGCCGTCGTCCGTTAGTTTCACCGAACGTACTTCCGCCAAATCAAAGTTCAGCAACTCGCCTGACTCTGAATTGATGACCAGAGAATGCGTGGTGACCGGTGGCTTGTCCGCATCTATCTGCGACTTGCGTTCTTCGACAGTAAGAATCGATCCGGTGGCAGTGCGGGTGGCGGTAGAGACTACGACGCGCGCGCCCTGCAGTTGGCTCAAGACCTTTGCCAGGCCGCCGCTGGTGCCACTTTCGGTGTCTGGCGCAATTGAGAAAGGGATGTCCGCCATCCGCGCGGAAGGCGGTGCGCTGGAGTTGTAGCTCACTGCGCCGATGCGTCCTTTGCCAAGGTCGAGCACAATCATCGACTTCAACACATCGTCAACCTGCGATTGCTTGAACGACAGACTGATCTCCGCGTGACCCTCAACCATGCCGCGACGCTCGATGTAGGCGACGCCATTGCTGTAGAGAATTACGCGGCGAATCGGCAGCGACTGCGGCAGCTGCGCGCGAGCGGATGGGCCGCTCGGTGTCTGACCGCGGACTGACTGTCGTTGAGTTGACTGAATTGGCTGACCCTTTGCCGGCTCACCTGCCTGCGACTCACCTGTCGCCGCTGCCGCACGGGTTGCTGCCCCAATCGTTTTGCGGCTGACCTTGCCATGCGCCGCCTCCCGTTTCGCCGTCGTCTGCTGAGCGCGTCTGGCTTGAGCAGCATGACTCGTTTTGCCAAGATTAGGAATTGCGAATACAAAGATGAGTGTCAAAACAAGCAGGGTTTTCATAGTTTTCGCCTCCTGGACGAAAGTGATGAACATGATTCGGAAACATTGAGGACGGGAGACTGTTTCAACAGCTGTAGTTCTTTCGGGTATTAACGCAAGTCACAGAACAGGCGTTCAGAGTTCAGCCTTTTAGGCTGTGGCTTCGCGACCCGAACTAAGGGTTGACTCTCGACTGCCCTAGGTACCTTCTTTCGCAAGTGGCTGAGACGCACCATTCGCGTTGTAATGTTAGGCCGCAAGCATTGAACGTTTGGAGCGCTCGAATCTTGCCCCGCGGTTTCGTGCCGTTCGTGTGATTTCGTGGATCGCTCTTGTTTTTCCCCGATCGCCTCCGGCCCTTATAATTCATAGCTTGAAGAAGTCACGAAAAATCGCTTTCGCCTTGTTTGCCTCGGTGGCCCTGATAGCCACCGCCTCCTTTATCCTTAAACACCATTGTCCGGCATCGGGTCTTGCCTTCTCAAGCGACCGCCGAGAAATGCATCGATTGAAGAACCGTACCGCGATTCCGCAATCGGCGGATTTCGATAATGAGGTTACGCTACCTAAGTTGCTGCAACCCGGTGACGATAGTAAACGGTGGTCTCAAACGCGAGCGGCGAAGGTGGAAGGCTATGTCGTTTCCGTCGCAAATGGTCCACTCGAGTTAACGAACTGCTATTTGCCGTGCAGCCGCGACATACATATTCATGTGGGATTGCGGCCGGATGCACCGCCACGCGAGCAGGTGGTATTGGAGGTAACTCCGAGAATGCGGGAGTGGGCCAGTCAGCAGGGACAGGACTGGTCAGAAGAAACCCTAAAAGCCACTTTGCTCGGCCATTGGCGTTCTTTCGAAGGCTGGCTCTTCTACGACTCTCATCACGCCGACGAAGCCGAGAACACCACCCCCGGCCACCCCGATAACTGGCGCGCCACCGCCTGGGAAATTCATCCCATCACCAAACTCGAAGTGAGCCGAGTCAAATGAATCAACGACAGGCCCAACCGCAATGCAGATCTTCAGTTAAGGTTTGCCCTCTCTCGTAAACTCAATCTCATTCACCTCAAGCCAATCCACGGCAATCCTTTCCAGTTCGGTGGCGCGGAAGTCGAACCACTCCTGGCGCAGGTCCAATGCATCAACCGCGCCCCGAAACCGGCCAAAGGCGCCACTTCCTCGAGTCGTGCTCAGCAGTCTGTCTGATATGTGGGGATTAGCAATCGACCGGCAAAACTCTTCCATGATGGCGTAGTCGTTAATCTCAAATTTTCCCGGCAACTCAATCCAATCCTCCGACCCCAGAATCTCTTTCGCCTTCAGAATTGATTCTCGCTGCCAATCGGAGTAGTCATCCAGATCTTCTTCCTCTTCAGCCGCCGACAGATCCTCGGTACTGGTGGGAACCAACTCACCCGTGCGCTTGTTGAGATACGCACTCATCTCATCTGCCTGCATCTCCAACCCGTCAACAATGTCGCGCAGTTTCACTTTCATCACTCGGCGCTCCTGCAATCATGACTTTGCTAATCAGCGGCAAATTATATCCTCAACCTCAAACCGCCCGACAATCAATTTCGTGACCTCTCTTTGACCTGTCTTTGGAGTGCGCTACCTTGTTGGCGCTTCGGCCGATCGCATTGCATCCATAACTGGACCGCGGAGCCTGCCCAATCCCTATTGGAAAATCGCCCCGAAAAACCATGCGACTGCGGAACCGCTACTTCACTCAGAACTAAGCACTTAATTCCACGGCGACGACGGTCAGAACCCCGTCTTCAGCCAAACCACCGATTTATCGCGACGTTTAGACAAGGCGCGTGCCGTTCGAGAATCTCTTCTTCCGCAGTCGAATTGCCAAAGTCTTTGTGTCTCTATTGCTTGAATTCGTGCATTGATATAAGCTGCGCGCCGAAAGGCGGCTCCTCATGTTCACCCTTAGCAAACGGGTCCTACCGTTTGTCCTCGTTGCTCTGAGTATCCTTGTCGGCTGCTCCCGCCAGACACAGACTTTTGCGCCTAAAACAGCCCAGTCTATCTCGGGCAAGGTCGTCAAAATTGCCGATGGTGACACAATCACGATCCTGGATGCCCAAAACGTCCAACACAAGATACGCCTTCAGGGCATCGATGCCCCGGAACGCAGACAGGACTTTAGCGACGCGTCACGTGAGCACTTGGCCAACCTGGTTTTTGGAAAGTCCGTCGATGTTGAATACGCGAAGACCGATCACTATGGCCGCTTGGTCGGAAAAGTGTGGATTGGTGGGAATGATGAATGTCTCGAACAAATCAGGGCTGGACTCGCGTGGCATTTCAAAGAATACGAAAAGGAACAATCTCACGACGACCGACAACTCTATGCAAAGGCCGAGCAAGAAGCCCGTGCGCAAAGGCGCGGCCTCTGGAAGGACGCCGGTCCTACTCCTCCCTGGGAATATCGCCATCACAGAAACGGCTCCACTGCCGACAGCGACCCGCAGGACGACCCAATCGCACCCGATCACAATTTACTCAATGCTCCCTCACTAAATCGTAGTTCAACGGCTGCTCCGACTCCGCTCGCTAGCCATACTACAAATTCTAATGCGGCAAACGATATCCGAGGGAACAAACGGAGCAGGATTTATCACTGGCCCGGCTGTCCAAATTACGACGACATTGCACCTAACAACCGCGTTATCTTCAAAACCCGTGTAGAGGCTGAACGCGCACTATATCGCGCGGCGAAAAACTGCCGGTGACCCTTGCGTTATGCCACCCTAAATGGCACGGGAGCCTTTTCGTTTGAGGGATAGTAAAGTATTAAAGAAGACCACAATAAAAAAGAACTCCGTAAGATTTGATAATGTACACAAGAACTTAACATAGGGCGTTATCGGCTTAACGTCGCTATTACCTCTGGTTACCGCAAAGTAAAGATAATCCATCAGCGCCATTCGTTTCGCGTTTGGCTGAAGATTCTGAGTCTGTGCGAGTTCTTGAGAGGATGACTTCGCATCGTAAAGATAGACTTCAACCGCACGTTTTCGACCTGAGGGATCTTCAATCTGGTAAAGCTTCGCGTCGATATCATCTTCCAACCTCTCGGCTCTTTCAATCTCACCAGTCTCCTTATGGCTGGCCCATCGAGCAATGTCACCGTGGATCTCGCGCATCCGTTGAAGTGTCACTTTGTTTTTTCCAACCTCATCCTTGAGTCGTCCCAGCAGAGCTCGGTACTCGTCGCACCACGCTTTATCTCCGTATTTAAAACTTAGGTCCTCGTCCAAGCGCATAATGAGTTCTTTCGGCACCTTGACATCCGATTCATTTGGAGCGTCCTCATCATTGTCGAGAACTTGTGCAATTTTGCTGAGTTGCGGGCCCTGCTCCTCCTTCGGCAGTAACGACCCATCATTGGAAAATGGTGATTCGATCCATTCAATCGTCGCCAGCTGTTTTGACGGCACACCTTCCTCTATCAGCTTCTCTTGAAGGATGTAACGGACACTCTTAATTCTGGCATTAGCGATTTCGTAGTTTGAGGCGTAAGTGACCTTATTCACTGAGCGGTCGTCTGCACGTCCAATCATTAGCAACCGTAACGTTCCTTTCGGTAACGCTTTTTTGATTGAGTCTACTAGCGACGTCAGACTGTTCCCGTTTATTCGAGCGATACGGTTTAGTTTGGCATCCCGATTCTTGATGCCTGCAACCGTAGTAATTCCAGCCCCTCCAGGCTTGAAATAAAAAAACTTTTGACGATCGCTGAGCTGATACGCAGTCGGAGAAGGTGTGGGAATCGGCGCTGTATACTTGCCTAGGTCTTCAAGCAGATCATCGTTCATTAACAGTCCTAATGAAGGTGGCAACGGATCTCCTTGAACACTTTTGTCTTCAAAGGCGAAAGCAAAACCAAACAGATATGCAACACATAGAAAAAGGCTGAAGAAAAAGATCATGGTGTAAAACGGGAACAATGCGATCCCCTCGCGCTGAGCCATCTGCTTGTCCGTCCTCCGATCTCCTCCGAACAGCAACCACTTTCTTGGCCAGGCCCTTTCATTCGTAGGGGCGATATTGTTGCTCGTTTCGGACCGACACCTCTCCAACAAGTATGTCTCAATGAACTCTCTATTTTTCGCTTCCAAT
>DATKIS010001003.1:0-5828 GCA_035543975.1 Pyrinomonadaceae bacterium | reverse complement strand
TACATTTCGAAAGAACGCCAATATGCCGCCCCATGTGCGGAGCTGTTGGGTAAGCTTCGCGCCCGCTATGGTGTATTTGCTGTACTGGGTAATCACGACCATTGGACGGATGCCGCCCTAATCACCGATCTCTTCCGGGCCGAAGGGATGACTGTGCTGGTTAATCAGGGGATGCGTTTTGAAATGAAGGGCGCAGCTTTGTGGCTCGCCGGTGTAGATGACACGATGGTGGGTCTGGAAGACTTACCACTTGCCCTCGCGGGCTCGCGCGAAGATGAATTCAAGCTATTGCTCGCGCACAATCCAATCATTCTGCGGCGGGCTGCGCGGGCGGGGGTTGACCTTGTCCTGAGCGGCCACACACATGGGGGTCAGGTTAGCCTTCGTTCGGAATCCAATGCTTCCGGCAGGCCGAGGCGGCGTCTACTGAAAGGCCTGGCCCGCCAGGGCGACACTCAGATCTACGTAACGCGTGGCCTGGGAACTGTAGTTTTGCCGGTTCGCTTTGGCTGCCCTCCCGAAGTTTCTTTACTAGAGTTAAGAACTTCCTAACACACTGTGAATGGTGACTCCCGCTGGTGAAAAGTGTTCCTGCGCGAACACTTCATCCTATTCGCCCTTCACGATTCACCCTTATAGTGATTAATGTCCTCCCGGATTCTTACCGTTCCCAACCTGCTCACCGTCTTCAGGATGGTGCTAATTCCTGTTTTTGTAACCCTGCTCTTCTACCAGCGGTTTGAACTGGCCTTGGTTGTTTTTGTGGTGGCCGGGGTTACCGACGGTCTAGATGGGCTGCTGGCCCGGCGTTTCGATCAGCAGACCCAACTCGGCACCATCCTCGATCCTATTGCCGACAAGCTCATGATGGTCTCGGCTTTTATCGTCCTGTCGATGCGGAGTATCTTTCCGCAACCCATTCCCAGCCACTTGCCGGTGCCCTTTTGGGTAACGATTGCCGTGATTAGTCGCGACGTTTTCATCATTGTCGGGGCCGCGGCAATCAACATAACGACAGGATTTCGTGGATTCCGTCCCTCCTGGTTGGGCAAGCTCAATACGACGGTTCAGATTATCGGAATCACGACCATCATGTTCGCTGCCAGCGTTCCCTACTACACCGGATACTACCTGCCGACGGTGTATGCCGCCGTTTTTGCCTTTGCTCTTTTCTCAGGTCTGCACTACGTCTTTTACGTGTCGAGACTGATGAATGACGACCGTAAGCCCTCTACTTCCACTGAGACTCCCTCCGAAAACCCCACAAAAGACTAGCAATTCCGGTCTGCCCAACCACTCATCACTAAATTTGACAAGGCAAGACTCAGGTATTATATTACTCCCTCATTCAACCAGGGTTTTGAGTTCGCCACGGTTAGTTGACTTGGGGGGATGCTGACTGGATCACCGGGCTTTGACGCCGGTCCCGCGCCGGGTTGCGACAGGGAAGTTGCCCGGGCTGGGTTGTTAGCGCGCTAAATATCGTTTTGGAGAACAAAAAGAATGAGCAAGATTATTGGAATCGATTTGGGGACGACCAACTCCGTAGTGGCCGTGATGGAAGGCGGTGAACCTACCGTCATAACAAATTCGGAAGGCGGACGCACAACTCCTTCAGTGGTGGCGTTCACCAAGGACGGCAGTCGTCTGGTTGGTCAGGTGGCCAAACGACAGGCGGTTACCAACCCAGAAAATACTGTCTATTCAATCAAAAGATTTATGGGGCGTCGCTTTGACGAAGTGACGGAAGAGATCAAGCAGGTGCCCTACAAGGTTAAGTCTGCCGGCAGTGGCGACGTAAGGATCGAGGCGGGCAGCAAGGAATGGAGCCCACCGGAGATTTCGGCGATTATCCTGCAGAAAATGAAGCAGTCTGCCGAGGACTACCTGGGACAAAAGGTCGATAAGGCCGTGATTACGGTTCCGGCCTATTTCAACGACGCTCAACGTCAGGCAACCAAAGACGCCGGCAAGATTGCCGGGCTGGAAGTGATGCGGATCGTTAATGAGCCTACCGCGGCCGCGCTGGCGTATGGTCTCGACAAGAAAAAGGACGAGACTATCGCAGTTTTCGACTTCGGCGGCGGTACGTTTGATATCTCGATTCTTGAGGTGGGAGAGGGCGTGGTCGAAGTGAAGTCGACTAACGGCGACACTCACCTCGGCGGCGACGATATCGACGAACGCCTGATCGACTGGATCATTGAAGAGTTTAAGAAGGATCAGGGCATCGACCTTTCGAACGACAAGATGGCCCTGCAGAGACTGAAGGAAGCCGCCGAAAAGGCGAAGATCGAACTCTCCAGCACGATGGAGACTGAAGTGAATCTTCCCTTCGTTACGGCTGACCAGTCTGGTCCGAAACATTTGGCCATGAAGCTCACCCGCTCGAAGTTTGAGCAGCTGGTCGAACCCATTCTCGCGCGCCTTCAGGGTCCGGTGCAGCAGGCAATCAAAGACTCAGGCGTAGAAGCCAAGAAGATTGACGAGGTGGTGTTGGTCGGCGGTTCGACGCGCATTCCCAGGGTTCAGCAGATGGTCAAAGACTTGTTTGGTAAAGAACCAAACAAGAGCGTAAATCCTGACGAGGTAGTCGCCATCGGCGCCGCTGTTCAGGCGGGCGTGTTATCAGGCGAGAAGACAGACATTCTGCTGCTTGACGTTACCCCGCTGAGCCTGGGCATCGAGACACTCGGCGGCGTGTTTACCAAACTCATCGAGCGCAACACGACCATTCCTACGCGCAAGTCGGAGATATTCTCGACGGCGTCGGACAATCAAACGTCCGTGGAGGTGCATGTACTCCAGGGTGAGCGGCCGATGGCTAGCGACAATCGCACGCTCGGAAAGTTTCACTTGATCGGGATTCCGCCGGCGCCGCGAGGGATGCCGCAGGTCGAAGTGGCCTTTGACATCGACGCCAATGGCATCGTCAACGTCTCGGCCAAGGACATGGGCACCGGCCGGGAGCAAAAGATAACCATCACGTCATCGTCCGGTCTTTCGAAGGAAGAGATTGACAAGATGATGCGCGATGCCGAGTCGCATGCTTCTGACGACGTGAAGAAACGCGAGGAGATCGAAGCCCGCAATCGTCTGGATAGTTTGGTTTACCAGATGGAAAAGACGCTTAGCGAAAACCGCGAGAAGGTTGGAGCAGTTGCGGGAGAAGTCGAAACTGCAATTGCCGAAGCCAAGACAGCATTGACCGAGGGTGGCGCTGAGAAAATGAACGAGGCCTTCAATCAACTGCAAAGCGCTTCGCACAAATTGGCTGAGGCCCTCTACCAGCAGACACCAGCGCCTGGCGCTGAGTCAGCGGGTGGAGATCAGGCTTCGGCTGCTGGAGCTTCGTCGGCGGGGGGCGCAGGCGAAGATAACGTGATCGACGCTGAATACGTCGACGTAGACGAGAACAAGTAACATTTCCGATTTTCGATTGCCGATTGCCGATTGGTCCGTGGCCTAACTCGAGCGGGGGGCGCGCGAGATTACGGCTTCAGATCAATCGGCAATTGGCAATTGGAAATCGAAAATCGAGACATGGCCAAGCAAGACTATTACGAAGTTCTGGGCGTCAAGCGCGACGCCAAGCCTGACGAGATCAAGAAGGCTTATCGGCGGTTGGCGCGTAAGTATCACCCTGACGTCAATCCGGGCGACAAAGCTTCGGAGGACCGTTTCAAACTAACCACCGAAGCTCACGATGTGCTTTCGGATCCAAAGAAACGCAAAGTTTACGATCGGTTTGGCCAGTATTCTGACAATCTGGCGGACGCCGCCGCGCGTGGCGCCACCGGGCCCAGTCCGGGGCGAACGGCACCCGGATTTGATTTCAGCGGCTTTGACTGGAGCACGACGGCAAGTCCGGGTGGTGCGCCCGGAGGCGGCGCCGGCGGTTCAAGTTTCCGCGACATCTTTGCCGATCTGTTTGGCGGTGGCGCGAAGGAAGCGGAGCCGCCTCGGCCCCAACCCAAGAAGGGCGCCGACATCGAGATGCCGCTGGCACTCTCGTTTGAAGAGGCGATCAACGGATTGACCACCAACCTGACGGTCAACCGTTCCGAACAATGTTCGCGTTGCAATGGCGCTGGAGATATTGGTGGACCGGTAATGGTCTGTGCCACGTGCAAAGGCGCGGGTCAGGTGCAGCGTGCCGGCGGCCGTTTGCGCTTCGCGCAGGAATGTCCTGACTGCGGCGGCACGGGACGTCGCCGGTCGCCCTGTTCGTTGTGCAAAGGCAAGGGCACATTACCAAAACCAGAAACCGTCAAAGTGCGGATACCCGCCGGGGTTGAAACAGGTTCGCGCGTGAGGATTCCGGGGAAGGGTGAAGGCGGACGACTCGGTGCACCGCCCGGAGACCTGCACATCATTACCAACGTCGGGACGCACAAATACTTTACCCGCAAAGGCGACAACATCTATGTAACGGTTCCGATAACTGTTCCCGAGGCCGCCCTGGGCGCGAAGATCGAAGTGCCTACCGTTGAAGGCAAGGCGCAGTTGCGCATCCCACCGGGCACGCAATCTGGTCAGAAGTTTCGGCTGCGTCAGCGTGGCGCACCTTCTTTGCGCAACCCAGGCGCGCGTGGAGATCAGTTTGTCGAGGCGCAGGTGATGCTGCCGAAAGTAATCTCGGAAGAGACCAAGGACCTTCTCAAGCAGTATTCGAAGATTAATTCGGAGAATCCGCGAGTGGAAATGGGACTCGAGTAAATAGTGAATGGTGAATGGTAAATGGTAAATAGAAAAAGGCGGGGTCATCGCGGCAATCGCGTGTTGCCACCATTTACCATTCACCATTCACCATTTACCAGCTGTTCATGAAACGCAAACCAAAGACATACACCATCAGCGCCGTGGCGGATCAGTATGGCATCCACCCGCAGACGCTGCGTCTTTACGAACGCGAAGGGCTGCTCAAGCCGTCGCGGTCTGAAGGCAACACACGACTCTACACTGACCCGGACTTGGCGCGGTTGGAGTTGATCCTCGCCTTAACGCGTGACTTGGGTGTTAACCTCGCTGGTGTCGAAATCATTCTGAACATGCGCGAGAAGATGGACGCGATGCAACATGAGTTTGAGCGATTCTTCCAGTATCTCCAGACCCACGCCGATGAGCTGACTAACTTCGCCGAGCCGCCGGCGGAGGGAACTACCGACGCACTCGTTCCCATCACCCGCACCGCCGCCCTCCGCCGCCGCAGTGTCTCTCGTAGCTAATTCCTTTTCAGGGCTGGGGGACGGTCCACCAATAAAGCCAAACCTCCACCAAGAAATTCGAGAGCGTTCGTGTGATTTCGTGGATCGTTCTGTGTACTGCACTCTTGATCTGCACCTTGTTTGACTGCGGTTGACCGTGATAGATTTCGCGTCGCTGTTAGCTCCCAGATAAAGCTTGGCTCACCCTCCGAGAGTTTCGAAATGCAATGAGCTCGCCGCAAAATGCACGTTGGAGTTCGTGGCAATCATTCGTTGTTTCCTGTGCAGAGTGCAATGAACAAGCTCGCTCCCAGACCACTCACTTCTTCGTCCCTGCTCGTCCTGGGTCTGTTGCTTTCTTTGAACCTGGGGGGAATGAAGACCGCCTCGGCCCAGGATCTCGATAACGTCACCATCACCGGCAAAGTAGTAGACCAGAATGGCGCGGTCATTCCGGGCGCCTCTGTCGAAGCAATTCTGGTGAAGACTGGAGCGGCCCGCAAAGTTGTCGCCGATGCCGAGGGGCGCTATCACATCATCCAACTGGAGCCCGGCGTCTACAACCTGCGCTCCTCGTTTGCCGGCTTTGCCCTCCAGGAGAAACCGGAACTTACTCTCGTT
>DATKIS010001002.1:0-4523 GCA_035543975.1 Pyrinomonadaceae bacterium | reverse complement strand
CATTTCTAAATCTAATTGCTCGCGTGATTTCAGATGAGCATGGAATTTCAAGAGCAAATGACAAATGAGAAATGTCAAATGACATATGGAAAATCTGCCTCCTCCCTGCCTCTAGCGCTTAACACTCTCCCCGTAGCCTACTGCCCCTTCTTCGGAGCTTCACCTTGCTTGGCGGCTTGAGTTGGTTTGGATCCTTCAGCAGCCGGCTTGGTCCCGCCTGCCTGTTTGGAAGCCTCCCACTGTTTCACCTTCTCGCTCGCTCGCGCAAAGTTGGCACTGTAAACCGTTAGGTTGGGATCGTTGTTTTGTTTCCCAAGCATCTGTGCCTTTTCGTAGAGCGGCGCTGCGAGTTCGGCGTGTCCGTTTTTTTCGTATGCTTCAGCCAGGCTGTCATAGACATTGGCTGAGTTTGGAAATCGTTCGACATTTGCCTTGAAGGTGACAATTGCCTCGTCAGCATTACCACCAAGGAGATCCTGATATCCAATTTGATTGATCAGGTTTTCCGGGGTGGGGATCGAATAGTGAAACTTCTCCGACAGCCATTTGTAATGCACATCTGCTGCCTTCAAGCCGCCGGCTACTCCGCCCGTCGCCGGATCGCGGGGCATCTGCCAGCCGTCAAAAACTTTTCTTAAGCCGGCGTAGTGACTGCGCAAGACCACCGAACCGTGATCCTCATCGGCCATCTGCTGGGCGTCCCACTCAAAGCCTTTGACCTGACTCTTGGCGAGCAATTGTCGAAACTGATCAAAAGCTTTGCCAATGGCTCCAGGTTCATTACCGAGCGAGGCAAACAGCGTCGCGCGAAACTCTTTGCGAGTCTTCAAGAATTCTTCCGCGCGCTTGAGAGTCGCCTCATCGCTCCATTGCAGTGATGGGCTGACTGCGACATAAGAGTTGAAAAGCTCGGGTCGCGTGATCATTGCGTGCACCGCGAATAGACCGCCAAACGAATGGCCGGCCAGGACGCGATACGGTTGTACCCGGTAGTTCTTTTCGATCTCCGGAATAACTTCAGTCTCGATGAACTTCAGGAAATTGTCGGCGCCACCAGCTGTCGGAAACTGGCCGGCGTTGGCTCCAGTTGCCTTGGTTGGGGTCAAATCGCGAGTGCGGTCGGTGTTGCTGATCCCCACCACAATCATGTCGGCCATACGGCCATTCTTCACCAGGAATTCAATCGTGCTGGAAGTGTGGCCGATGTGTGCGTCACCGTCGGTCATGTAGAGGACGGGATAGGCAGTCTTGGTCTTCTCGTATCCCGCCGGCGTGCGGACCAGGATTGTGCGGTCTTCGCCCATGACCGTGGATTTGATCGTCAGCTTTGTCGGCCCGCCGCCCCACTGCGCAAATGCGGAGGTGGAGAATAGAGCTACAAAAACAAGAGCACCCATAAGGCTGACCCATCGGCCGCCGAAGAGCCTCTTGAGGGCATAGTCGTGATTTGCGCCATTGGACGCGATAGAGATTGGCATTTTCATACTCCTAATAAGGTAAGCAGGTGGAAAGCAAAGGTCACGGCTCCGAGTTGGACCTACAACCGCTCCTGATTGACTCTTTAGACCGCCCTCGACCGTGATGAGAAACTTAGGATCCTTTGATAGCAACAATACTCATTTGAGATAAGGGTTTTGTGACCAAACGGCCACAAACTGGGATGAAACGGTCGAACTTTCGAGTGGATTGCAACTTGTTAAGAATTGTCGGGTCTCCGCCTGCCGGCTCAGGTTGCAGCGAGGGAGTTTGTCCGGCCTCTGGCGGCTTGATTCCTGGGGCTGACACCTGTGATCGGGCCGGTACCTTTTCGGAACATTTCGGTTAATACCTGCAAGTTGCGCGTTCGCTTATCGGACGCCAAAAGCTCAACTTCTCTTATCTTCTCATCGGCCCCGGTCTTGCAAACGATCTCACTTCAGTTCATCACTCAGTAAAACCTAACATCGGTATCAGAAGCAGGGGGGAAAACATGAAAGGCAATACTTTGAATACGAGCCACGTGACGGAACTGTTGTACCAGGCGCTCGAAACAGAGAAGGGCGGCGTCCAGATTTACAGCACCGCGCTGCGTTGCGCGCTGAACGCGGACTTGAAAAAAGAATGGACGAAGTATCTCGACCAAACCAAAACGCATGTGCAGGTTGTTACGGAGATACTGAAAAACATGAACCTGGATCCAGACGTGGAAACGCCGGGCAGGAAGATTGTTCGCCACATTGGGGATTCACTCGTCAAGGCCATGGAGATGGCGCTGCGCGGACCTGACCTTGCAGCCGCCCAGATCGTGGCGGCCGAATGTGTGACGCTGGCTGAAACGAAGGATCATCTCAATTGGGGCCTGATTGGCGAAATCGCAAAGAACTCCAGCGGGGAGGCTGCCGGCGTTTTACAGGGAGCTCACGACCGGGTGGAACCCGAAGAAGACGAGCATCTGTATCACACTTCCGGCTGGACGCGCGAACTTTGGATCGAAGCCCTCGGCATGCCGGCAGTGCTTCCGCCGCCCGAGGAAGAAGAGGATGTAGAGACAGCCATTGAAGCGGCGCAGGCAAAGAAAGCGCGAGCGAGCAAGGCATAGGCGGACTCCGGCAGGCCCGCCGGTCCTACTTCAAACGACGCACCTTAGGTTCTCGCGCTATCAACTAACAAAGGGAGAAACGATGACGACCAGGAAAGTGACTAACGGAAGAGCAGCTAAAGTTGCCGGCAAAGCAAAGTCTCTGCAGAACGAGGCTCGCGAGAACGGCAAACTGGATCCGCGGAATAACGATGCCAAGATTGACGACCTGCAAAAAAACACCGAAGACAGCGGCGGCGAATTCCTGACCACCAATCAGGGTGTGCGGATCAACGACAATCAGAACTCGCTCAAAGCAGGTGAGCGAGGTGCAACCTTACTCGAAGACTTCATCCTGCGCGAGAAGATTACGCATTTCGATCACGAGCGCATTCCCGAAAGAGTCGTGCACGCGCGTGGTTCGGCGGCCCACGGCTATTTCCAGGTTTATGAGTCGATGGCCCAGTACACCAGGGCGGGCTTTCTTCAGGATCCGGCGGTGAAGACGCCGGTATTTGTGCGCTTCTCGACGGTAGCCGGGTCTCGTGGGTCGTCCGATCTAGCGCGTGACGTGCGTGGTTTCGCAGTCAAGTTTTACACTCAGGAAGGCAACTTCGATATCGTCGGCAACAACATTCCCGTCTTCTTTATCCAGGATGCCATGAAGTTTCCTGACCTGGTCCACGCGGTGAAGCCGGAGCCCCATAACGAAATGCCGCAGGCTGCTTCGGCGCACGACACTTTCTGGGACTTCATTTCCCTGATGCCGGAATCAATGCACATGATCATGTGGGTGATGTCGGACCGGGCGATTCCCCGGAGCCTGCGCATGATGGAGGGTTTCGGCGTGCACACATTTCGATTTGTTAACGAGAAGGGAAAAGCGCGTTTTGTAAAGTTTCACTGGAAACCGTTGCTGGGTTTGCACTCAGTGGTCTGGGACGAAGCTCAAAAGATTTCCGGCAAGGATCCCGACTTCCATCGGCGAGATCTTTGGGAAGCCATCGAGAGCGGCGACTTTCCCGAATGGGAATTGGGTGTGCAGATTGTGGAGGAGAAAGACGAACATAGTTTCGCTTTCGACCTGTTGGATCCGACCAAGATTATTCCTGAAGAGATCGTGCCGGTTCGTCGAATCGGCAAGTTAACCCTCAACCGAAACCCCGACAACTTCTTTGCTGAGACGGAACAGGTTGCTTTCCACGTTGGCAATATTGTGCCGGGAATCGATTTCACCAACGATCCGCTGATGCAGGGGCGTCTCTTCTCTTATACCGACACCCAACTCATTCGGCTTGGTGGTCCCAACTTCCACGAGATCCCGATTAACCGCCCGGTGGCGCCAGTCCTTAACAACCAGCGCGATGGTTATATGCGGCAAATGGTGAATCGCGGGCAGACCAGTTATGAGCCAAACACCTTGAGAGGCGGATGTCCGTTTCAGGCCGGAGCAGACATGGGCGGTTTCACCAGCTACGCCGAAAGAATAGATGCGCAGAAAATTCGGGCGCGTAGCGCCAGTTTCTTCGACCATTTCAGCCAGGCGACGCTGTTCTACAACAGTCAATCTGAACCGGAGAAGGGCCACATCATTCGGGCATTGCGCTTTGAGTTAGGAAAACTGGAGACTCCAGGAATAAGGGAACGCATGCTGGGATTACTGGCCCAGGTGGATAAAGGTCTGGCAAACAATGTGGCCGAAGGTCTCGGCATGAAAGTACCGGCGAAGCTGGATAAACCTCAAAACATGAGTATCCCCGCCGATGGCGATCCCCGGAAGTTTCAACCGAAGCGCGTTGACCAGGGGATCGACGTTTCGCCAACGTTGAGCATGGTGAACAACCCTAACTTCCCGAAGGACACAATCAAGACTCGCCAAGTGGCAATGTTGCTCGCGGATGGGTTTGACGATGCGTCGGTAGCGGAAATGAACAAGGCGCTGTTAACTGCTGGCGCCAAGCCCAGG
>DATKIS010001001.1:0-2974 GCA_035543975.1 Pyrinomonadaceae bacterium | reverse complement strand
GGCAGAGCTCTGCTGATATTGATCGAGGAGATGTGCGACCATTTAGGGGAGGAAGAGCGGCAGGAGATTGGAGCCCAAGCCAGCCAGTTGCTAGCGAATTCCCAGCAGGCTTCAACCTGTGAACGACTCAGGACTTGTTTGGGCTTAATAGCGGCCGCCCACGCCGAGTATGAAGAACTGCGCGAAAGGGCGACTCATGCCCAGAAGATGGCAGCTCTGGGTGAACTCTCATTTGGCGTGGCCCACAACGTAAACAATACGCTCACGGGCATTCTGGGTCGGGCGCAGCTGTTGTTGCGGACAAGAGATGCCGAAAAAATTAACTCTGGCATTGAAATGATTATCAAAAGCGCAGAGGACGGCGCGTACATCATTCGACGCATTCAGGATTTCGCTCGCAAACAACCAAGCCGCAGGTTCGAGGCGGTCTCCGTCGCCGGCCTGATGAAAGATGTTTGCGAAATGAGCCGGCCCCGCTGGGAAGCACGAGTCGATGGTCCGCCGGTACGTTTGGCGTTAGTTGCGGATTGCACCTCATCGGTGTTGGGTGACGCTGTAGAACTCCGGGAAGTACTTGTTAACATTATTTACAACGCAATTGATGCTATGCCATCAGGCGGCGAGGTTCGGATGAGTTCGCAGGAAATTGATGGCCGCGTTGTTTTGAGCATTGCCGACAACGGTATCGGCATGACGCCGGAAGTAAAGTCGCGGCTGTTTGATCCTTTCTTTACCACCAAAGGAAGGGATGGTACAGGGATGGGAATGGCAGTGAGCTTTGGCATTATTCGCAGACACAATGGCTCGATTGACGTGGAAAGTGACCCAGGAAGGGGAACTACATTTTGCATATCGTTGCCCATTGCCAAGGATGCCGTGGAAAACTCAGAAGCCGACACAACACCGGAAACTTCCACAGGCGAAGACAGAATTCAGGTATTAGTAGTAGATGATGAAATGGCGGTGAGAGAAGTGCTGCGAGAGGCACTCGAAGCCGAAGGCTGCGACGTAGTGGTCGCAGAAAGTGGTGAGATGGCCTTAAAGGTTTATGACGACCGCGGAGGCAAACTCGATGTAGTGTTTACCGACATCGGTATGCCTGAGATGAGCGGTTGGGAGCTGGCAACTGAAATCCGAAAACGCTCCGGGACGATACCTCTTGCCATCGTCAGCGGATGGGCTGACGCGATTAGCTGCGACGCTCGGCAGGCAATAAGAGCCGATTGGGTAGTCTCAAAGCCCTTCGATATTTCGACCATTACCGGAATTGCGAATGAGGTTAGTTCTAGAAGAGCAAGGGGCGACACACCATTTCGAGCGGTAAACGGGAATATTCGCGAGTTGCTCGGAATCGAATAAGCTAAAGCGCCGCGCCGAGTTGGTATGACTCGAGCTGAAATACAGCCCACTCATTGCAACTCTGACAGCTTGAATCGGCGTCGTCTCTCCATGGCGGAAACCCAAGCTCAGGAATATCCGCATTCCTTGTTTTGCGGGCGTTCGCGCTGAGAGACTGGGAAGGATATTCTGTTACCTAAGCGCTGGCGCTCATCTCGTACCGATCGAGCTTGAGGTAAAGGCCGCGTCTGGTGAGTCCCAGCTCGCGAGCCGCCCTCGATATGTTTCCGCCATGTTTCCGCAGCGCGTCAGCAATCATTCGGCGTTCAACGTCGGCGAGGGCATCCGCCAGCGTAACGTTTTGGAGAGCGCTTGTGGGCATCGAAGCCAGAGTTGAAACCGCTGAACTCGGTGTGGTGGGAGCCGAAGTCTTCTTGAGTTCTGGGGAGAGTTGGTCGGGAGTCAGCACGGTGCCGTCATCAGCCCGGGCGACTACCCGCTGGATTTCGTTGCACAATTGGCGAACGTTCCCGGGCCAGTCGCAAACCATCAACAGGTCGACAGCTTGGGGAGTGATCTGAATGTCTTTCCGGCCAAACTTCTCAGAGTAGTGATTAATGTAGTAGTTAACAATTGTTGGGATTTCGGATCGGCGTTCGCGCAGAGGTGGCACCCGCAGGCGGATCACGTTGAGGCGATAGTAAAGGTCCTCGCGAAAGCGGCCTTGGGCCACCATCTCTTCCAAGTCTGTGTTGGTGGCGGCTATGATGCGAACATCTACTTTGAGGGGCCGTTGTTCTCCCAGAGGTTGAATCTCGCCTTCCTGTAAAAACCGCAAAAGTTTTGGCTGCAAATCCAGGGGCAAGTCGCCGATTTCGTCGAGGAAGAGGGTTCCGCCAGCGGCCGTGCGGATGACACCAGCAGAGTCAGTCACTGCACCGGTGAAGGCGCCCCGACGGTAGCCAAACAAATAGCCTTCAGAGAGTTCCTTAGGGACAGCCGTGCAGTTGAAGGGTACGAAAACTTTGGAGCGGCGGGACGATAGTGCATGTATCGCACGGGCTACTAGTTCCTTACCCGTACCCGATTCGCCAGTTACTAAAACAGTCACGTCCGAAGACCTAATCTTATGGACTTCTTCCACCAGCTTGGTCATGGCTGGACTGGAATGAATGAAGCCAGGCATTAGACTGGCGCCGGCAAGTTCATCGGGTTGTTGTACGCGAGAGCCCTTCTGCGAGCCCGATCTAAGTGCGCAGACTTCCATGCCCAGTTCAGCTACACGTAATAATGGGTCTAACGAGAGGCCCCCGGGAAGCTTTGCTCGGCTGCGTGGCGAGATGTAGAGCGTGGCACGCGGAGCATGAGAAGAACCAAGATGAATAATGGCCGCATCGTTGGCCTTGGCGTAATCAACTTCTGCATTGTCATCCACGAGTTCATCAAGGTCATTTGCAAGCTGAGTGCTTTCCGCCGGCGTACAGCCATGAGCAATTACGACTCGGCTTCGATTGTGTTCGCTACGTTCGGTAATAACAACTCGCTTTGCATTAGTTTCCTGTCTCATGATCGCCGCTAACTCACGCAGCAGAAGCTCTCGGGAAGTGACAGCCTCAGCGAGTCGAAGGGTGAGCAA
>DATKIS010001000.1:0-2518 GCA_035543975.1 Pyrinomonadaceae bacterium | reverse complement strand
CACTTTCGTAATGTTTCATCGTTCCTCCTCATTTAACCGCCAAGACTCCAAGACGCCAAGACGCCAAGAAGGCAGTAGGCAGTAGGCAGTAGGCAGTAGGCAGAAGGCAGAAGGCAGTAAGCAGTAAGCAGAGATGAGCAGACAGGACCTCAGGACTCAATAAATTCTGACGCTGAGCTAAGTACAGAGATATTCTCCAAACTTTGACCGAACGCCTGGCTGCCCATCTGCTTACTGCCTTCTGCCTTCTGCCTTTTGCCTTTCGACTTCTTGGCGCCTTGGCGTCTTGGCGGTTAGCGGTTAGTTGTTACACAAAAGAACGAGGCGGACCGAAAACTCGATCCGCCTCGTCTCTCACGCAAATTGTCCTAAACCTTATTTTGCTACAGCCGCATTCGATCGCTGAGTCAATCGGGATTTGTACCGCGCTGCCGCATTCTTATGTAACGCACCATTCTGAACTGCCTTGTCGATCGTCGAAATCGTCGTTGGTAACAGTTCCTTGATCTGGTCGGCATTGCCGGCGCCGATAGCGCCGCGAAGATTCTTGATTGAAGTCCTCACCCGGCTGCGATTGCCGCGATTGATCATACGGCGCGCCTCACTCTGGCGCATTCTCTTTTCTGCGGATTTATGATTAGGCATCTACTTCTCCGATATTTTCTTCAGTGCTTATTGACGAACCAGTTTACACGATGACGGCTCGCGCGCAAGTGGAGGAGTATATGGACGACTCCATAAGGTGTCAAGTTGACCGCCTTACCTTGGAAAGGAGAAGAGGGGATTAGGGGAAGGAAGGGCAAAGGGGGAAAGGGGAAGAGGGGAAAGGAGGAAAGTCACCGTCCATCGTTACCTTTCTAATCTTGATCCTTTGCGAGGGGCTCTTCCCCTTTCCCCTTTTCCCCCTTCCCCTCAATTGACAGCTTGTCGAATCGTGTAGTAGCGTCAAAGTCACAGTATATGCCAGCAATTGCAGCAGACTCACCCCCCCGCAGATCAGCTAATTTCGCACGCTTCATTTCGTCGCCTGCAAAAGGAGATCGTCCCAGCTTTTGAAACAAATCGAACTACCACCTCGCGGGTTAGAAACGCTCTTTGGTGTTCACGATCAGAACATCAAATATCTCGAGACGTTGCTCGACGTTCGCATTGACGCGCGCGGGCAGGACGTTAACATCGATGGTGATCCGCGAGACGTGGAGACCGCCCAGCGAATACTTCAGGACTTCTCCGAACTCTTCCGAGAAGGCCGCGCCTTTACCGACAAAGAACTGCGTGAAGCTTTCGCCCAGATTGCAGAAGACCGTGCTTTCAGTTTACGTGACTATTTCACCAAGGCCCGATTCAACCCGGCGGGTAAGAAACAGGTCGCCCCCAAGTCAGCTACCCAACGCAAGTACATCCAGGCTATTCAGGAGCAGGACGTAGTCTTTGGTATTGGTGTAGCTGGTACTGGAAAAACTTATCTCGCAGTTGCATTGGCCGTCCAGGCCCTGATGCTGAAGCAGGTCAATCGCATTGTGCTGGCCCGTCCCGCGGTCGAGGCCGGCGAGAAGTTGGGATTCCTGCCGGGCGACTTGCAGGAGAAAGTTGATCCCTACCTTCGTCCGCTTTACGACGCCCTGTTTGATCTAATCGACTACGAACGCGTAACGAAGCTGCTGGAGAAGCAGGTGATAGAAGTGGCTCCGCTGGCATTCATGCGCGGACGCACCTTAGCAGACGCCTTCATCATTTTGGACGAAGCGCAAAACACCACCAGCGAACAAATGAAGATGTTTCTCACGCGGATTGGTTTCGGCTCGAAGGCCGTGATCACCGGCGACGTCACCCAGGTGGATCTTCCCGCCGGCAAGCGCAGCGGTTTGATTGAAGCCGAACGGGTGTTGGCCAATCTGGAAGGGATCGAATTTATCTACTTCACCGAGAAAGACGTCGTGCGCCATAAGCTGGTTCAGATGATCATCCGTGCGTACGAAGACCATTCCAAGAAGCGAGACATCTAGCCCGGCAATTGCGGACTAAGCAGATACGTTCTTGTGGTTGGAAAGCAAAACGATCCACGAAACCACACGAACGAACACGAAATGCGGTTAGTGCCATTTCGCGCTTTAGTGGGTCGCTGGTCATTGGGGTTAGAAGTCCCACAGCGAATCTCCGGATGGTCTATGGTCGAAGTCGTTAACCGCCAACGTAAACTACCGGTTGATTGCGAACACTGGCAGGCGTTTGGGTTGAAAGCATTGCGGGTTCTGCCCACTGAAGCTGCTGACGCCACTATTGTCTTCGTGTCGGACCGCCGCATGCGCGAACTCAACCGGGTTTGGCGGGGCAAACGTGGGACGACAGACGTGCTGTCGTTTGCAGCCGGGACGGATGAGTTTGAAAACCCCGCCGGCTCAAACCTTGGAGACGTGGTGATCTCAGTTGAGCAGGCGACCAGACAGGCTACTGAAAACAAGTTGTCTCTCGACGAGGAAATCGCCCAACTGATCCTGCACGGGCTTATTCATCTGTG
>DATKIS010000999.1:0-6724 GCA_035543975.1 Pyrinomonadaceae bacterium | reverse complement strand
GCCAGCGAAGCTGTGCTGAGTCGTCACGCTGAGCCGTTAGCGCAGCCGGCGTCAGGGGCCATCGATGTGTTAACCGTAGGTAACGTGCAGATCCGGCCTTCGCCAAGTCGTGAGTTTCAGACTTCAGACAACTTGATCATCTTCTTCAAACTCTACAACGCTTCGCTGGGGACAGATAACGCCAAACCGTTGGTCAGGGTTTCCGTCACCCTAATGAAAGATGGCAAGCCGGCTATGAAGCCCCTGGACTACCAGCTCACAGACCTTGCGATTGAACCGGTGCCACACCTGACTTTTGCCAAATACGTTAAGCTCGCCGGACTGGCTACGGGAAAATATTCCGCTGTGATTGAAGCTACCGATATGGGTCTGAAGAAATCACTAAAGCAAGAGGCCTGGTTTGTGATAACCAAGTGACAGATTGTTAGTGAAGGTTCGGATAATCTCGCTCAGCGGTTCTTTGCATTACCACCGGACGAACCAAGAAATGGCACGAAGAAGGACTCAATTACCTCACCAGATTACTTAGGTGTTCTCAAGCCGTCCGATGTCTTGTGAATACTCTCGCTCAGTTTCAGAATGGCCAGCAGGTCCTTATCAGCTCTCGCTTTATCTGTCTTCACCTTCTCAATATCTTTGGAATCAATCCTTTCGGCATGCTTGAGAGCAGGATTCTCTGTAAAACTATCGATTAGCTTGCACAGTTTCACGAGAGCCTTAGTCATTTCCTGGTCTTTGGTACCTTCAGACGAGCTGTCTTGTTCTTTGTCTTCGGGAGCGTGCGCCAACATATAAACGTTGAGACGGTGAGCACGCCTATTAATTTCCGCCGTCTGCTCGGTAACGAGATTGTAGTCAAGCGGCTTGCGAGCTACCAGATTGCGCGCGATGTCATTGCGTAAGACCTGGATGCGCGCAAAGTCTTCCTTCATGTTGATGATTGCCGCCTGAATATGTTGTTGATTCTCTGCTTCCGCACTGGACTCCATGTCCAGGCTGCGCAATCTGGCTTCCTTCACCTGCCGCACCATCTCCCCACGTTTTGGATTGATATTGGGCGGCGGCCCTGCCCCTGCAGGTGGCCCAGATGGAGCTCGGCCCTGCGGGAATGTGGTGATTGCCAGCGCCAGAGTGAAACCCGCGGTGAAGCAGCCGGCTAGCCTGTTAAGGCTGATCATTCTCGATTTCATGCGACGTTCCTTTCATCCCTTGAGCAACCGCCGATGCTAAATCAAGGCGATAAAGACATCAAGACGGTATTGCTTGACTGATTGTGTTTGCCAGTGGCTTCGTCGGTAAGCAGGACCGGCACATTGGATGACGTGGCGCGCTGATAGACGCGTACAAAATCGACCAGCATCTGCTGAGGGAAAACTGTTGTGTCGTTCGGGTTTCCCGGCCAATCGCCGCCGACTGCCACGTTAAGAATCAGAAAGAATGGGTGATTAAAGACCCAGGCTTGGCCAGCCGGGAGGTCTGCGGGCGTGCGTGTTTTATACAGGAGTCCGTCAACATAAAACCGGAAGACATTCGGTTCCCACTCAACCGCGTAGGTGTGATAGGCGTCAGAGAACTTCTGCGAGGAGGGTAACGCATAGGATGCGCTTATGCCGTTTCCTCCCGAATAGCCTGGTCCGTGAAGCGTTCCATGAACAATCGAAGGCTCCCTGCCAATGTTCTCCATAATGTCGATCTCGCCGCATTTGGGCCACCCGGCCGAACCGATGTCGTCACCCAGCATCCAAAAGGCCGGCCAAATGCCCTGTCCGTATGGAACCCTGATGCGAGCCTCGAAGCGTCCGTAAGTTTGCGTAAACTTGTTCCTGGTGAGAATTCTGGCTGAGGTGTAGTTGCGCGTTATGTTGTCCGAACCGGTGTAAGTTTCCTTTAAAGCTCTTATTACCAGCGCTCCATCCTGCAACTTCGCGTTAGTCGTCCGGCTGGTGTAGCTTTGCAGCTCATTGTTACCCCAGCCATTGCCGCCGATATCAAATGACCACTTTGCCGAATCAACCGTCGACGAATTAGGCCCATTGAATTCGTCACTCCACACTAGACTCCACACCGCGGGATTACTCGTGGAAACTGTCGAGCCAACGCTTGAATACGAGACCAGGATAGACAGAAACGCAACGAGTGGCAGCGCCCTCCTTAGAGAAAGTCTTCGGGTCAGATTTCCGCAGAAGGTAAACCGACAACCCTTTCTTCCAGGCATAGAAAAAATCCCTCCGACCATGAGCCTGCAACGACTCAAATCGTCTCCGGATCAGCTACAATACTCTCAAACGAGATGCAGTTGAAGCCGGTCGTTCAGGGTCTAGCCTTTATGCTGCGGTTTAGCGCCGCAAAACTAAGTTTTGCTTCTGAACCGCGTCAGCAGTGCTTAAGCGAGCAGTGGCAATTATGTCACTCCTTTAGCTGGAATAGAACCACTACATCCCCGGTCCCGTCAGGGTAACCAGTAAACAATCGAGCGTAAAAAATGAAGATTGCCAACTACGTGCAGCTGGCGCTGCTCTTAACTTTCGCTTTGAACGTTGCCGGGCCCGTCGCAGCTCAGAGTTCCACAACGACCGCGGCGGCATCAGGCCAACTTAACCTCATGCCGGTGCCTGCATCGGTGCAACTCCAAACCGGACGTTTGGCGATTACGAATGGTTTCACGGTGGCCACCAAAGGTCATGTCGACGATCGTTTGCGCGGCGCCATTCTCCGTATGACCAAGCGGCTCGCCGGACGAACCGTAATTACTTTGCCATTCGATCTGGCTGGCGATGAGAGCGCGGCTACCCTGGTGATCCAGTGCTCGCGGGCCGGTAGCGCGATTCCGTCACTTAATGAAGACGAAAGTTACAGTTTGGAGATTACCGACAAACAGGCTCGTCTCGTCGCGCCCACGGTGGTGGGCGCCATCCGGGGTTTAGAAACTTTTCTCCAGCTGCTCAACGGCGATCGTGATGGATTCTACCTGCCGGCAGTCAAGATCAATGATCGGCCGCGTTTCCCCTGGCGCGGTTTGCTTATCGATATCGCCCGTCACTACCAGCCGCCGGAGGTCCTCAAGCGCAACCTCGATGCGATGGCGGCCGTCAAGCTCAATGTTCTTCACTGGCATCTGACAGAGGATCAGGGATTCCGCGTCGAGAGTAAGAAATTTCCGAAGCTCCATTCAATGGGCTCGGACGGTCTTTACTACACTCAGGATCAAGTGCGCGAAATCATAGCCTACGCAGCGGACCGCGGCATTCGGGTGATGCCTGAGTTTGACATTCCCGGTCACGCCACAAGTTGGTTGGTTGGCCACCCTGAACTCGGCAGCGCGCCGGGGCCGTACCAGATTGAACGGGGCGCGGGAATCTTTGAACCCGCGCTCGACCCAACGCGTGACACGACTTACAAATTTCTCGACGGTTTTTTGGGTGAGATGTCGGCGCTGTTCCCGGACGCCTACATGCACATTGGCGGCGATGAGAATGAAGGCAAGCAGTGGGACCGTAACCAGCAGATTCAAGCCTTCATGAAAGAAAAAGGGATTAAGGACAACCACGCCCTGCAAGCTTACTTTAATAAAGAGGTCCTGAAGATTCTCCAGAAACACGGTAAGAAGATGATCGGTTGGGACGAAATACTCCATCCGGATCTGCCGAAGGACGCGATGATCCACTCCTGGCGCGGGCCTGCATCCCTGGCGGAAGCAGCGAAGAAGGGTTACGACGGGATCCTCTCGGCGGGTTATTACATCGATCTTATTTTTCCGGCTTCTCAACACTACCGCGCCGATCCGCTCCCGGCCGATACTCCACTGACTCCTGAAGAAACGAAGCACGTGCTCGGCGGCGAGGCGACTATGTGGGCCGAATGGGTCAGTCCTGAAACCATCGACTCGAGGATTTGGCCGCGCACGGCGGCTATCGCCGAGCGGCTATGGTCACCTCAAAGCGTAACCGATGTTGATGATATGTATAGACGCCTTGCGGTGGTCAGCCTCCAGCTTGAAGAACTCGGGCTTACTCACGAAAGAAACTACCAGGTGTTACTCCGGCGACTTGCCAATAGCGAACATATCGGCCCGCTACGCACGCTGGTTTCGTTGGTTGAGCCGGTTAAAGAATATCGGCGCTATCAAATGCGCCGTCAGACAATGCTCAGTCCGCTCACGGGACTGGTTGATGCGGCCCGGCCCGATAGCCAAGCCGCCAGACAATTCGCAGTGATGGTCGACCAGTTTCTTTCAGATGCGCCACGCTTTCGACTCTATCGCAATGACCTGAATGAGTCGCTCTCCAGTTGGCGAGACGCCGGGACCGCTCTGGATCCGATGATTGACCGGGCTCCAGCGCTTCATGAGGGGCGACCACTCGCAAAGGATCTAACGAACGTCGCGGTGGCAGGACTGGAAGCGGTTGCCTATCTATCAAGTGGCAATCCTGCTTCAGCGCAGTGGCGTGACATTCAATTGGCCAAACTAGATGAGGCAACGAAACCAAAAGCCGCTTTGGAATTGGTTGTCGTAGCCAGCGTTAGAAAGCTAGTACTCGCAGCTGCGGAACAACGCCGGCCCGGCGGTGGTTCGGCTGTGCCGCCTTCCGAGCGATAAGTCGGAATATTCGAAACCGACATCTCTCATTGACGCCCATTGAAATCCCTTCCGAATGGGATTCAAACGGGCTTTGCACAAAAAGTCCGATCGTGTGTCGACGCGAAGCGATGTCATTAGCACCGCGGCTTTAGCCCGGTGAAGGGACCAGTAGTTACGAAGACCCTAAACTGTTTCAACGGTTTCTCGGACAAAACCTGTAAACCGTTAAAACGGTTATACCAAGAACAAGCGCTCCCTCTTCCACCGGGCTAAAGCCGCGCTGCTAATAACATCGCTCCGCGTCATGTCTCTGGCACGAATCCTGTGAACGGAATCCAACGCAACTCTGAAGGAGTTGGGTTACGCCTCGCGAACAACAAAGCCATCGCAACTCCTTCAGAGTTGCGAAGAATCTTCTTCCTACTCTCTACCCCAGGGTTTCAAGGCAAACCCTGGGCTGGAATTAGCCAACGCTTTCAGCGTAAAAGGTCAAAATCCCATGTATCGTTTACTAGTTCTTGCTAATAACTCTCATGACGAGTTTTGCAAGTGGCTCTTTTAGTTTGTCGTGATCTTGCGCAAGCAGTACCTGAAAACCGGACTAGCCCTCACTGTGAGAGCGACAAACTGAAGTGTGTCGGGCATTCGGTTTTACTCGGTGTAGGGCGAAACGTGGTCGGCGACGATCTGCCAACGTGCGTCCCGCTTGACCCAAACTGTGGTGTAGCGTTCCATCTCAGTGAAGGGCTTGCCTCTGTTAGTACCCTTGGCGGTGTAGCGGCCCGTTTCTACAGCCACATCTCCGTAGAAGCTTACGCGCATCTCCTTTTCGTCAGCGCCGAGCGACTCCAGCTTGACGTGGGGCCTGTTCAACCTCGCAATTGTCTCAGCCTTGTCCCTAACCAATCCTTCACCGTCGGTTGAGATAAATTCATCGGCCAGCAAGAGCGCGAGAGCCGCTGGGTCCGACTTCAAGAAAGCCTCATCGAGCTTGTCGCCAGCAGCCAGGATTTCGGCTTTGAATTGACTTTGCGAAGGCTTCGCCGGTTCGGGAGTGCTCGTCTGACCGAGCGCAAAGGACGAAGCCAGCGAAACCAGTAAGGCTGCAATAAGAATTTTTCTCATCTTTTCACTCCTGATGTCATGTCGTGTTGTGGCCCGGCGTCGAAAATCTGCCGTTCATCTACTTATGCGCAGAACAACATCAGGAGGGGACATGCCTCGCGGAATTATTTTCGGTCGAAGGAGCTGTAGGGGCGGCACTCCGTGGCCGCCCCACGTCCACACCTGATCGACTGTCAATGCCGATCCGCCTGGGGCTGTCGACTCCAGGGTCCGGCGCTACTGGGCTCGGTTCTGTAAACAGCGAACGATCGAGTGCTAGAATCGCTGACCGTTTTTAGCTTAACCAGCATCGCGAAGGCACCCGGAATGGTCTCTCCGAACCAACTGACATTGCTTTTGGACGAGTGGAGCAACGGAAACGAGTCCGCTCTCGCAGAGTTGATTCCGCTCGTCGAGGTTGAGCTCCACCGACTCGCCCGCCAACAGATGAGTCGCGAGCGTGGCGGCCACACCCTGCAGGCCACCGCCCTGGTTAACGAAGTTTACTTGCGGTTAGTGAAAGCGCCCGAGGTGCGTTGGCAGAATCGAGCGCACTTTTTCGCTATCGCGGCGAGTATAATGCGGCGAATCATGATTGAGCATGCCCGCCGCCGGCAGCAACTTAAGCGCGGTGGCGGCGCCGTGCGAATCACGCTCGACGATGGGGCTCTGCTTGCTGATGAGCGCAGCGCTGAACTGGTTGGGCTAGAGGAGGCGCTCTCCATCCTTGAGGTTGAGTACCCGCGTAAGGCCAGGGTTGTCGAACTCAGGTTCTTTGGAGGTCTGACGGTCGCCGAGGCAGCCGAGGTGCTCAAGGTAGACGAGCGCACGGTGAAACGCGATTGGGAGTTTGCGCGAGCATGGCTGCACCAACGAATCAACGGCGACCCTGGCGACCTCGCCGAAAGCAGCACCGATGACTGACCGCGCCCAACAAATCACCAGCATCTTCCATGCGGCAATCGAGCGCGCACCCGACGAGCGCGTTCACTATCTCGATGGCGCGTGCGCCGGCAACCACGACCTCCGCAAAGAAATTGA
>DATKIS010000998.1:0-2780 GCA_035543975.1 Pyrinomonadaceae bacterium | reverse complement strand
TCCAAAGACTTTAAAGTTTGTGTTCCAGCGCGCTCCACCGAGAAAGATAAGATGGTTTCTGTCTACCTCTCTGATGCCGGCGACGATCCTGCGATAGAGCGGCTCCAGCTTCGGGTTTAGGCCGGCTGCTTCAAAATAATGGGCGATGGGTTCATTGAGCAGATCGTATCCGATGACCGTAGGGTCATCACGATAACGGGCGGCAATCTTTCGCCAGATGTTGACAGTTAAATCCTGGCTCGCGGCGCTTTCAAATAGAAACGGATAGCCCCAACTGTCATCGATGTTGTCTCCTGTCTGTCCACCCGGCGCGGCATGCATGTCAAGAATTACGTAGAGACCTTCTGTCCGGCACCAGGCTACCACGTTGTCCAAAAGCCGATAACCAACGCCTTCCAGCTTTTGCGGGTCGGCCTCGGATACAAATAGCCGGTAGCTGAAAGGAACGCGAACAGAATTAAACCCCGATTGTTTTATGAACCTGATGTCTTCGTGGGTGATGTAATTCTCTTGATACGTCTCCCAAAATCGGCGGCCTTCATCTTCGCCGACCAGCTCATTGATTACCGTATAAATCAGCCGCGGAGAATTGGCGGTCTTGAACTTGAACATGTAACCCTCAGGCAGCAACCAGTTGCCAAGATTGATGCCTTTCAGGAGAAGCGGCTTGCCGTCTGCTGAGACAATATCCTTCCCACGCGTGGTGACGAACCGGGACTGGCCGCTGCTCGAAGTTGAAGCCAACAGCGTCAAGAGGAGAAGGACAAACACGCATACCGCTTCCCTTTTTTTGCAAAGTATCATTGGTCAATGCTCCTACTTTTGACTCAACCATCCCAACCGGACTTGTCGCGGCCGCGCATGGTATTTGACTCGTTCTCATCGCGCAAGACTCATTCGTAGTAAGACCGACCGCTTGCTAGACCCGCCAAGGCACAAGATGGCACCCATCCTCTTCCCGGCTATGCGCCCGATGTGCGGTGGTGGCTAAGCCCCACCGCGCGTGGCCCCCCCACATTCCGGGGCGCCGCCTCCGTAGTTGGGACGTAGCCCCGGAATCGCATTAAGGACTTCGAGGAAGGGCAACAGCCCTTCCGCACATCGGGCGGCACAGCCGCGAACGCGTTTTTGCACAGGCTCGCTAACGGAGTGGCACTGACCCCGTGTATTGAACTTCCGTGGTAAGATGCGCGCCGTTCCCAAAGAAACCGTCGAGAGATCAACATGAGAATTCGATATCGAGTTTTTCCCATTGCCTTTCCGATTCTGGTATTGGCAGCCTCGCTGAGCATAGCGAATGCTCAAACCCCACAGCCCACCCCGGTCACGAAGCCAACCATCGTTATCGTCCATGGGGCCTGGGGTGGCAGCTGGGCTTTTCGCAAAGTCGAGGCGTTGCTCCGGGAAAAAGGCTTCAACGTCTACCGGCCGCAACTGACCGGCCTGGGCGAGCGCGTTCACCTCAGCCGGCCAGATATTGGGTTAACTACGCATATTGACGACGTCGTCAACACGATAATGTACGAAGACCTGCACGACATCATTCTCATGGGCCACAGTTACGGAGGCATGGTCATCACCGGGGTCGCGGATCGCGTGGCGGATCGCATTAGCCGCCTCGTCTATCTCGATGCGTTCGTACCGAACGATGGCGAGAGCGTAATGAGCATCAACGGAACTCGCTCAGACTGGTTGAAGCCGATGATCAAGGGTGACTACATCGTGCCGCCGTGGGTAAAGCCGGATCAGCCGCCGCCCCACGACGTCCCCCAACCCCTGAAGACGTTTGCCGAACCAATCTCTCTGAAGAACAAAGCCGCTCTCAAACTCCCCGCTACCTACATACTCACGGTGGACGCCGGTAAAGAAGCCAGGGACGATGACTTCTGGCCCCACGCGCAACGCGCGAAGGAGCGCGGCTGGCCGGTGCTGCAGCTGACAGCGGATCACAATGCACAATGGTCTGCGCCTGAAGCTTTGGTAGAAATGCTAGCCCGCGGTAGCGGGCGATAGCATAAAGCCTGGGGTGGAGCTCAGCGGAACCCCAGGTTGATATTCAAAGGAGAATGGCAGCCCGCGGAGCGGCCGACAGGCTTTACGGTTGATTTGAGGGCTGTCGCCCGCTACCGCGGGCTTTGGGCCGTTTGGTCTACAGTTTCCTGGGGTTCCGCTACCCTCCACCCCAGGCTTTATGCTGTCACCCGCTGCCGCGGGTTAGCCGGAAAGCAGAAAAGGACGTGAGCATCCTGTCTTCCAAAACTGAACCCCAGATTTCTTCGCACCTACATGATGGATTCGAACTCATCCTGATCAGCCTGCTGATTCTATTTCTGGAGCTGGCCTGCATCCGCTGGTTCCCTGCCCACGTTCTGTACCTGACGTTTTTTACGAATGTCGTGCTTCTGGCCAGTTTCCTCGGCATGTCCGTAGGTTGTTTGGCCGCCAGTCGGAGCCGCAACTATTTGACCTGGACACCGCTCCTGTTGGTCATCGCTTTAGCTGCGGGGCATGCCGTTGAGATCAGTAGCGGATCGTTCATGAATTTTGTGGACGTGGGCAACCAGGCATCGCCGCAACAAGTCTACTTCGGCGCCGAATACCACAGTCAGGATCTCTCGCGCTTTGCCATTCCGGTCGAGGTTCTTTGCGGCTTTTTCTTTATCGTGATCGCATTGGCTTTTGTTGGTCCCGGTCAGGAACTCGGTCGCGCTCTGAGACGATGGCCTGCGCGGGTGCAGGCTTATACCTTGAACATCCTTGGCAGCATCGCAGGAATTGTG
>DATKIS010000997.1:0-8547 GCA_035543975.1 Pyrinomonadaceae bacterium | reverse complement strand
CCTTTGCGCTGGCGTCATAAAAGTGGGAGGCACGATCGTAGTAGCTCTTCGCGTCGTCAATTACCTCACTGGCTTTCTTGCCGGCCTTCCTGCCGGCGTCTCCCGCCACGTCGATAATCGCGTCGCTGGCTTTTTTTGCTCCGCGAACCGCGTCGTCGGCAGTTCGCCTGGCCGTTTCGGAAAGGTCTCCTTCCTCAGCCAGACGCTCGGCTTTCACCTTCAGCTTCTCGGCCTCGGTGGTGAGGGTCTTCGCGCCTCGTTTGGCAGCTTCGCCGGCAACGCGCGCGCCTTCGTCTACCTTCTCGGAGATGGAAAACTTCTGGTCAAGCTCACGGGCCTTGCGGCGTACCGTCTTCTGCCATTCGTCGATTGTTTCTTTGTAGTCAGCCATATTGGAACAGGAGTTAGAATTCAGAATTCAGAAAACAGAAGCTGAGCCGGGGCCGCCTTGCCCTTGGGGCGCCGACGCCACTTTTGGTGACTGCCTATCATACGATGTACACGGGACGAGAGTTCAATCGACTCTCGCGATCCAGCGTTATCTGACCGCCTTCTCCTTTCTGTTTCCTTCGCGCGTATGCCCTCCGCCCTTCTGCCCTCTGCCTGGTGCCTTGTGCCTTGTGCCTTCTGCCTTCTGCCTTCTGCCTTGTGCCTTCTGCATTCTTTATTCTCCCGTCGAATCTTGCGCGGTCTCATCCTTCATGTTAGAGTGCGGGTTAATCTGAGGTTGTCCGCTTTTCTTAGCTCGCCCTCGTTATAGGCCATTAAAATAGCTGAAGAAGTTTCAAACCTCGAGCACGTTCCAGGGATTCCTTACGTTTCCAGATTATCTCAGCCAGCGATTGGGCCACCTGGTCGGTGTGAAGGCTCAGTCATTAAGTCGGAGGCTGGATCCTGATTTCAACCTTAAAGTGTGACCCTATGAGGGACCCCATGAGCGATATTGATAAGAAACCTAAGCCGCCCGTGCGAGCCCACAACCTGACCTCCACGGACCGGGCAAAGATCATCCGGCAACTTGAATTTGGTTCCCGCTTAAGCGACCGAGTGGTATCCCAGCTGGCTGAGTGCTCGACAGTATCAGAGGTCCGCCGCCGCCGCTTCGTTTACCGCGCCGGCGAGCAAGCGGACTCGCTTCATGCCATCGTGAAAGGCCGGATCAAGCTTTGTCGAATTGAGGACAGTAGCGATCGTGAAGCGGTAATAGATATTTTGCCTGAAGGTTCGTTGTTCGGAGAATCCGCGCTCTACTCAACCGCCGGCCGCCGGGAAAATTGTGCGGTGGGCTATGAATCCTGCACGCTTCTGAACATTCCGGCTGAGCAGTTCAAGTTGGCCATGGCCGATGACCCCAACCTCCATGATTACACTTTCCGCCTGATTGGCCACCGGTTGGAGAATGCTGAACAGCGTTTGGCTGATTTTGCCCTCAACGCGATCCCCGCGCGCCTGGACCGGTTGCTGGCAGATTTCTCGGATCGCTATGGCGTAAGGGAATCTGAAGGCGTCTTGATTGATATTCCTCTGCCTCATCGCGAAATCGCCTCCATCGTGGGATCTACTCGTGAGAGCGTTACTGTCCGCTTGAATGCCATGCGCCGAGAAGGTACGATCGACTTCGTCAACCGGCGAATTTTGGTCAAGCGCCCTGAATTTCTTTTGCGACCAGTGACCGAAACCCCGCTGGCAAATTGAATCCGCAAAACTTTTAGTTCATGAAAAAGTGTCCTACCTGCAACAGACAGGTCGAGTGGCAGGATAATCCGTTTCGCCCCTTTTGCTCCGAGCGTTGCCAACTTGTCGATCTGAGCAAGTGGGTGAGTGAAGAGTATCGGGTGCCGGGCCGGGCCATTCCCGGTGACGCGGTCGAGGATGATGAAGATTCCCGCCCGGGCGGAGACAGTTCAGCTTTCAGCCTTCCAGATCCCCGCTAGAACAATAAAGACCTACCGCTGCGAGTGAACCGATCACGACTTAGACTGCAATGACGGCGATCTTATTCTTGTCGGCCCACGCAATCATTTCGTCGCGATCGAACATCAACGTCTTTCCGGCACTAATACAAAGACACGTAGCCCCCGCCTCAACCATGGTTTCGATTGTGGGGACGCCGGTAACGGGGACGTCAAACCTCATATCCTGATCTGGCTTTGCCAGTTTGAGAACCGTCAAATGCCCCTTGCTAAGGCGAACGCCCTTCGCACCGGGGTCGCCACTCAGGAGTGTGCCGGCGCGTCGGATCGTCGCGTCAGTTCCCTCCATGGCTTCAATTGCAACACATGCTTTGCCCCGAACCACCAGTGTTTGCCCCAGATCCAGGCCGGCAATCTCACGGGCGATTTCAAGCCCGTATTCAACGTCAGCGCGCTCAAATGCAGTTGGCTTCCTTCGGGTTAAGGTTCCGACAGCCGGCAAATAATCCTTCAGAAAGTAGGTGGAGTCGAGCAGTTCAATTCCTTCGCTCGCCAGCTCCGTCGCAATTGCGCCAATCAGGGAATCCGTGTTGCGGCGCGGGAGCTTTAGCAGCACTTTCAACATTCGCGCGTCCGGGATAGCCCGGCTGAAAATCTGAACGTGCTTGACCTGGCCCGCCATGATTGCCTTCTCGACTCCTTCATTTTTGAAGAAGCGAATCATCTTCCCAAGCTGCCCAATTCCTACCCACGTAAGCCGGTCAACTTCCTGCTCCATCCCGGGGTCGGTTTCTTCGCGAATAGCCGCAACGGAAAGTGACACCCCGGCCTTTCGTGCTCCGTCCACTACCAGGAAAGGAAAGCGGCCGTTTCCGGCAATTAAACCGTAACGCATGATCTAAAGACGTCCAAAGTGCAAGGTCCAAAGTCCAAGGTCTGTTCAACCAGACGGCCTCGGACTTTGGACCTTGGACTTTGGACCTTGGACATTCCTATTTAATGACCCCTCGACTTGAGGACTGGATAAACTCGATTAGGTAGTCTACTTCGGCCGAGCCCTCAATCTCTGTTTTGATTTTGTCCAGGGCCTGGGACGTGTTCAGCTTTGAAGACAGCAGGAGATGAAACGCCCGATGCAGCTTGGCAATCACGTCGCGTGAGTAACCACGGCGTTTCATGCCGGTCGTGTTCAGACCATAACAGCGAGCATGGTTACCGACAGTTAGAGCAAACGGCAACGCATCCTTCACCACCACTGAGTAGCCACCAACGTAGGCTTCTCTCCCCACGCGGCAGAATTGGTGCACACCGGAATAGGCTCCAACGTTGGCGTTGTTTTCAATAATCACATGGCCGGCAAGCGTTGCGGCGTTCGCCATGATCACTCCATCGCCGATGATGCAATCGTGGGCGACGTGGGCCTGGGCCATGAGCAAGCAGTCATCGCCAATCTGGGTAAGCATGCCGCCGCCCGCAGTGCCGCGATGAATGGTCACAAACTCTCGAATGACGTTGCGCCGCCCAATTCGCGTCTCCGATTGCTCCCCTTTGTACTTCAGATCCTGAGCCGGCAGACCAATCGAAACGAATGGGAAAACCTGGGTACCCTGCCCAATAACTGTCAGTCCATCAATTACACAATGTGACTCCAAACGGACGTCGTCATGGAGTTCTACGCCATCGCCGACAATCGAGTAAGGGCCAATGTAGCAGCCAGTCCCGATCCGAGCGCGGGGACTGATGACAGCGGTAGGGTGAACGTGATTGGGTCGGGTGGCGACAGCCATCAAAATCGTTTGGGAAATGGGAAACGGGGAAAGGGAAATAGCTTTTGAGGTACCGCTCCGCTCCCTTTGCCTTTTACCTCTTGCCCTTTCCTTTCTCGGAGGCTTACCGGGGAAAAGGGAATCGGTAACGGGAAACAGCTGTGATTACCCTTTACCCCTTCCCCTCTTCCCTGCTTGGTTTCTCTTCTGCTAGACCGCCAAGGCGCGGTCCGCAATCACACTCATGATGTCGGCGTTTGCAACCAGCTGGCCGTCAACTTTCGCCTCACCTCGCATGCGCTGCACTCTCGAGCCGATGCGTAAGGCCGTCACTTCCAGCGTCAAGGTGTCTCCAGGAACCACTGGACGGCGGAAACGGGCCTCGCGGATGCCGGTAAACAAAACCAGCTTCTGATCTCGATCCTCAATTTCCCGCAGAGCAAGCACGGCCCCAACCTGCGCCAGCGCTTCGACGACCAACACCCCGGGCATCACCGGTGCGCCCGGAAAATGCCCCTGGAAGAACGGCTCGTTAATGCTGACTTGCTTGATGCCGACGATGCGTTCGCGGGGGACCAACTCAATGATCCGATCAACCAGCAGAAAGGGAAAGCGATGAGGCAGGAGTTCCTGTATTGCCTGTGAATCGAGAACTGTTTCCATGATCGAAATAGAAGAGACGCGGGACGCGGAGCCAACTGCCGCGTCCCGCGTCTTAGGAAATGAGAACCAGCCAGCCCGAATTTAGTTGGGCGGGGTAACTGCGGCCGTCGCCGGATTTTTGCTGTTAAAGTCTGCGATGAAAGCCCTCGTGATATCCAGGGCATCGGCAGCGTAAACCAGCGGCACCTGACTGCCATCAATGATGACGTTGATGTTGTGGGACTTGGCGTATGCTTCAAGCGCCTTACCGATGTCATCCTGAAGAGGTGTAAACAGCTCCGTGCGGCGTTTGTTATAAGCTGCCTGAGCGTCTTCGCCTTTACGTTGAAAATCCTTCTTCAGGCTGTCCAGCTGTTCCTGCTTGGACGCTATGGTTTTGGGATCGGCAACCGCGGCAGTCTTCGAGATGTCGTCCGTCAGCGTTTGAATTTTTTGCTGCAGTGTTTGCAATTCCGTCTGGCGGGGCTGGAATTCACGATTCAAGTTAGCGATCAAAGTCGTGAATCGTCCGATTCCGGCCTTGGCATCGAGAAACGCATCCGAGTAGATCAAAGCGATCTTGCTCTCCGGAACATTCGCGGTCGACTGGGCAGGTGCGGGCGCCGCCGGTCTTGGCTGTGCCAACGCGGGGGAAACAGCCACAGCGAAGACGAAAGCAATGGCGGCTATTAGTCGGTCTATCTTCATAATTCTCCTATACTGCTCTCAAAATAGAGGCGGGTTAGTCAGCCCAACTTAGTTGTTCAGACCATCGCCTTAGTTGGCTTTAAATGATCAAAAGGTGCGGCCAACGCTGAAGCGCATAACTTTCTTTTTCTCATTAAAGATGAATGGGAACCCGTCGATAATCTGGTCCTGTCTGGCTTTGGGATTATACGCAAAGATTAGGCGAAAAGGCACGTTGATGACAGGGACCTGGACCCGCACTTCCATACCCAAACTGGCCCGGTAATCTCCAAACTTTGAAAAGAGGCTTTGTGAAAGACGCACAGCCGTGTTGGTCTGTGCCTCACCACGAAGGAAAACCTGTTGGAAACCAAACGGTAATCCGGTTGACGGGTCAAATGGACCAAGATTGCGCGCGTTGTCGAGCTCCTGCGTAGTCACGAGGCGATTATCCCGCATCACCAAGCCCGCCCCATTAATCAGAGCCAAATCAGTGCTGGCATTACAGGCGGCCAGCGAAGATAAGCTGGCGAAAACGACGCCACCAGGCGCGCGGTCGCAGCGAAGCAAGCCGACGGACGTCAAGAACGGCTGATCAGTCAGGAAACTGCTCGAAAAGAACTGATCGTTCTTGCTGCGCAGGTTGAAGGCGGTGCCAATATCTGCAAAAGCTGCCAACCCGACTACGTTGCCGATGATTGGAATACGGTATTCAAAATTGCCGAGTACCTGGGTATCCGCGCCAATCGGCGTAAACGATCGCGGCAACTGAGCTACGTTTGAACCTGAAATGCCTGTAAAAGTACCTACGCTCGCCAACGTTGAAGGAACTCCGGGCACAGCCACAGGCGTTCCGGATCCGTTGGAGGCAACTACCACATTCCTCGAAGTGATGTAGGTATCCAGGGGAGCCAGCGGGCTGATGGACCGAACGTTGTAACCGCGGATGCTGAATTCATCGCCCAGGAAGAATCTTTCAAAAATTGGCACGCCGTCGACAAAGGCGAGCGAATCGGCGCCTCTAACCTTGCTCGAAGTGGCAAAGCTGCCGACCGTTCCCGCGATAATGCGGAAGCCAAAAACCTCAGGGCGGTCTGAACGTTTCCGCCTTACCGGGATAAACTGAGAGTAAGTAAGGGTCGGTTGATAGGTGCGAACGTCCCCGCCCAGACCAGCCAGGGCAAACTGCAGCGACAACTCGCGGCCCTGGGTCGGATCAATGCTGGCGTTGCGCGTATCGTAAGCAAAGCTGCCTGTAACTCGACTGGTCAGGATATTCGGCTGCCGATAAACAACCGGAATGAAGGCCGAGGGATTGTTAGGATCCTCATTGACTTTAGGGTCCGTAACCGTTGACGTTGAGATTTGATACGAGAGGCCTACGCGCGAAAACTGAGTAAAGCGGCGCTTGCGATAAAACTCAGACAGCGGCGCACTGGCAAACAGCGACCCGCCGTAAGACGTGCGCGTGAAGAGGTTCTCCTCGCTGACGTTAAGGAAATCAAGTTGTGATCCGGAGAGGCCTTGCTGGGCTTCGACGTTCTGCGAAAGAAAGGTTCCCTCACCGAAGAACTTTTGGGTATAGCCGAAAAGCGAGAAGCCGGCTGTGATTGGGCGATTCTTGATGTACGGTTCGGTAAACGAAAACTGAACGTATTTCTGACGGTTTCCGGCAGACATGTTGAGCGAGAGAATCTCACCACGGCCTAACAGGTTATTGGTTGAGTATTCAAGTCCGAAAAACGATCCACCGATACCTGAGAGACCACCATTAAACGAAATCTGCTGGCGGCCGCGTTCAGTAACTTTCAAATTAACGTCAACCGTCGCCTCTTCCTCGTTAGTTTTGAAATCGGCGTCTTTGTCTTTATCGATGGGATCGAAGTAACCGAGCTGGTTGAGTTTGATGATCGAATATTCCCAGGCGGTCTGGTTATAGATGTCGCCTTCGTTGAGCAACACTTCACGTCGCAGGACGTTGTCGCGCGTAAAGGTATTCCCGATAAACTCCAGCCGCCGTAGTGAAAATTGCTTGCCTTCCTCAATCGTGATTACGAAGTCGACTATCCCCTCTTCAGGTTTCTGCGGATTATCTTTAAAGGCCGGGGTCGGTTCAGCGGTGTACTCGATAAAACCCTGCTGGCCGTAATACTTCTTCAGGTTCTCAAATAAGGCTTTGCCTATCTTTTCACCATTGGCCACATCGCCCTTGTTGAGCCCGATGACGGCTCGAACGCTTGGTTCTGAGAAAATAGAGTTACCCTCAATCTTCATCTCTCCAATGCGATAGAGCTTGCCTTCAACGATCGGGACAGTCACCCGCAAGCCTTCATCGACGGAGGAGAGCAAGGGCAGCGGCAGGATCGGGAAACCCGTTCGCCGCGGACCGGTGCTCTCAACTCGTGGCTCACCATGGCGCGCTTGCAAATACCCCTTCGAGCGCATGTAGTTATCTACGTTGCGTAGATCGAAATCGAGCTTCTCGCGATGAAGAATGTCCTGTCCCTTAAAGCGGGTAATCAGCCCGGCCTCTTTGACGTACTTCATCGCACCGCGAAGAGCGCCGTCACTAAAAACCGTATTACCTTCGAATTGAATTTCAACCACTCGGACACGTTCACCTTCATTAACCACGAAAGTCAGCGCGGTGGACGTGTTCGAAACTTCTTCACGCCTTTGTTCGATGGTGGCGTTGGGGTGTCCCTTGGCTGCCAGCAGTTCCTTCAATACGCGGATCGCCGTGCGAGCCTTTACGGGGTCATAGATGCTCTCTTTTGAGATACCCACGCGCCTCTCGCGGAAAGCTTTAAGCACATCCGACTCTGGAACGCTCTTAAGACCGTCGAACTGCAAGTCGCGAATGATTGGGAGTTCCTTAACCTCGAAGATCACGTTGATACCGCCGCGGGCGCCCTCTTCGGTAAGGGCGCGAGTAGCAGTCTTATCAAAAAAGCCCAGCGTCAGCAGAGTCTGTAAATCGCGTTCGACTTGCGCTGCGCTATATGGATCTCCCGGACGGGTTTGAATGTAATAAATCAGGTCGTCTTTTCTAAGACGGCGGTTTCCTGTTATGTCAACTGATTCGACCAGGCGCTGGGTCTGAGGCTGTGGCTGCTGCGCTGAAACGCCGCTCGCCGCAGATAAGATTGATGTCAGCAGGACGATTCCGCTCACAAATGCGAGCAAAAATCCGCGATATGAATGCATAAGCGCCTTTTCCCTCAGAGGTTCTTCCCGGATCTCAGATACTTAGGGGAGCTAAAATGGGCTATAAAATGTATCGTTACTAAAAATAAAGGCAAAATCGCCCCAATGACCTGCGTGCAAAGCCTGTGGAAGCTTTGGATTCCGAAGGGTAACCGTCTCGTTGCCAATGCTTGTCCAGCAAAGTCGCGCATTATACCGAACCAGCATCGCAAAAGTAAAAAGGCAAAAGGAAAACGGGCTAATCCGAAATTGCCCGGGTCTCCCCTTTGCCCTGATTTTGCTTTCGATCAGAGTCAGCTACCGAACACCAAACCAATAAGCTTTAGTGAATT
>DATKIS010000996.1:0-4564 GCA_035543975.1 Pyrinomonadaceae bacterium | reverse complement strand
CGGCTCTGTTCATGGTCGCATTGGGTCTAACTGTGCTGGCCGGTTGGTTCTCTCACACCCCGGCGCTGATCCAGTTCGGGCTGCAACTGCGACCCATGACTCGCAACGCCGCTGCGTGCTCCCTGCTGGGTGGTCTCGCATTGCTAATGATGGTCCTCAAGGGCCCACGTTGGCTGACACTCGTCTGCGCGGGAATAGTCAGTACCCTATGTATCCTGACCGTCGTCGAATTTGTCTTCGGAGTGAACGTGGGGATTGACGATCTCCTGGGGCCGCCCTATATCCCCATTAGAGTGTCGAGCCCGGGGCGCATGGCGCCATTGGCTGCGATCTGTTTCGGTCTAGGTTCGATGGGCCTGATGTTGATACCCAGAATTCTAACAAAGCGGCACGAGCTGTTATTGGCGATCATTGGCTCGATCATCGCGGCAGCTGGGATTGCGACATGCATGGCCATTGCGCTCGGATCGAGCAATGCTTTCGGCTGGGATCCAGATACACGCGTGTCGCTCCCGGCAGCAGTCGCCCTCTGGATGTTTGGATTGGGCATGCTGGCGCTGGTCTGGCGGCTTGAGCCGGAGCGAATCGGCACGCCGCGCTGGTTGCCGATCAGCGTAGCGATCGGCGTCGCAACCAGCTCCGTTGGCGTATGGCAAGCGTTAATCGCGGATGGATATTCACCGCTTGCTCTCGTACCTGCAGTTGTACTCGGTGGCGGGTGCCTGATGGCGCCAATCTTTGGGTTGACGATTTACCAGTCGCAACGCGCTCACAAACAGGCTGTGGCGCTCCGCCAAAGTGAAGCGCGCAAGACAGCGATTCTCGACTCGGCACTCGACTGCATTATGACGATCGATCACAAAGGCTGCATCACTGAGTTCAATCCGGCTGCAGAACGCACCTTCGGCTTTAATCGGAACGACGTGGTGGGCAAGGAGTTGGCCGAGGTCATCGTTCCGCCGTCACTACGCGACCAGCACCGGAGCGGTCTAGCCCGCTATCTGGCCACGGGCGAGGCGCGAGTGCTCGGGAGGCGCGTCGAGATGACGGCGGTGCGTGCCGACGGAAGCGAATTCCCGGTGGAGCTCGCCATCACACGCATCCCGACGGACGGACCGCCATCCTTCACCGGCTACCTGCGCGACATCACCGAACGCAACCGTGCGCTCGAGAAATTACAAGCCAACCAGGAACTGCTCGATTTAGCCCAAAGGTCTGCGGGCGCGATGGCGTTCGATTGGTATGTGCAGAAGGAGATCAACTACTGGTCGCCTGAACAGGAAGCTTTGTTCGGACTGGCCCCGGGCAGTTTTGACGGTACGTTCAAGAGTTGGAAGAAGATGATGTATGCGCCCGATTGGCCGGTGGTCGTCGATGCGATCAAGCACGCTAATCAGACAGGATCAGTGACGGCCGAGTATCGAGTGGTGTGGCCTGACGGAAGCCTCCACTGGCTTTCGACAAAAGGTCGAATGTTCTTCGACAGCGAAGGCACGCCGCTGCGTATGGTCGGATTTACATCCGATGTCACGCCGCGCAAATTGGTTGAAGAAGAATTACGACGGAGTGCGGCATTTCTCGCCGATGCTCAACAACTCACCTCAATCGGCAGTTTTTCCTGGCTGGTCACGACAGATGACCTCGTCTGGTCTGACGAACTCTATCGCATTTTTGAGTTTGAACGAGATAGGCCGGTCACCCTCAAACTCGTGGGTAGTCGAGTCCATCCAGAAGACATCCCGGTTTTCCATGAGCATATCGCGCGCGCACGCGCTGACGGTAACGATGTGGATTTCGATTTCCGGTTGCAAATGCCGGACAGCCTAGTCAAGCACATGCACGTCGTCGCTCATCGCGGCCAAAACGAGAACGGTCAAATGGAGTACATCGGCGCAGTGCAAGACGTAACTGAGCGTCGTCTCTCGGAGGAGGCCCTCAGCGAGGTTCGATCGGAGCTGGCACACATGACCAGAGTCACCAGCCTGGGAGCTTTGACGGCGTCGATCGCACACGAAGTAAACCAACCGCTGGCAGGCATTATAACCAACGCCGGGACCTGTCTGAGGATGCTGGATGCCGACCCTCCAAACGTCGACGGCGCGCGACAAACCGCGCAGCGCACGATTCGGGATGGCCACCGTGCGTCTGATGTAATCACGCGATTGCGCGCCCTCTTTAGCAAGAGGGACGCGACGACCGAAGCCGTAGACCTGAATGAAGCCATTCGAGAAGTGATTGCACTGTCGCGAAGTGAACTTCAGCGCAGCCAGGTGATTTCGCGGCTCGAACTTGCCGACGACCTGCCGCAGGTCACGGGCGATCGTGTTCAACTTCAGCAGGTCGTGCTGAATTTGCTCCTGAATGCCGCCGACGCGATGACCGGCATCGACGATCATCCGAGGCGGTTGATCGTCAGAACTGAACGAGACGAAGGTGATCATGTGCGCCTGAGCGTACAAGACGCAGGCGTAGGGTTTGGACCTCAAGGGCCGGAGAAGCTTTTCGAACCGTTTTACACCACCAAGAATGGCGGTATGGGGATCGGGCTATCCGTCAGTCGGTCGATTATCGAAAGTCACCATGGCCGTCTCTGGGCAACCCCGAACGATGGCCCCGGAGCAACGTTTTCGTTCTCTATTCCTGGCGCAGCCGCAGTTTGACTTGCCTACGGTATTCGTCGACGTTCCGATCCGCTTGAGAATACCTGATGTCTGAAACGCTCGATCGGCAATTGAACGTGAATGGCCCATGAGCGGTACGCGGAGCGATCTCATTAACACCGTGGCTTCAGCCCGGTGATCACAGGCCATTCGATTTTTTCTAACCGTTTTAACGGTTTTCAGTCGCCCGCTAAGAAACCGTCGAAACGGTTAACCTTTCTTAATGAAGGCCGCGTGATCACCGGGCTGAAACCACGGTGTTAATGAGATCGCTCTGCGTCGACTTGGATCCGACTTTTTGTGCAAGCTCCTGCTGTTGCTGATATCGGCGCCAAACCAATACCAAAGTACTATAGACTCCTTCAATCTAGTGGCGCATGCTGTTCGCGGCAGTGCGTTATGAAAGGCTCGATGGAAAAGGAGACAGCCAGGTTTTCCAGGCCAAGCTCCGATCGGCGTCGAGGGCCCGCCATGAACATCACATCGATTTTCTCCAAACCCGTTTTCACAATTCACTCTGGTTGTGTTGCACCAGCCCGCACGTGCGCGTGCGGCGTGAGACATCTATGACAACAACACTCTCACTTGTGTCAGTGGTCGATGATGACGAGTCCGTCCGCGAGTCACTACCCGACCTCCTGCGAGAGTTCGGCTTTGCGGTTCGGGCATTCTCATCGGCGCAAGACTTCCTCGCGTCCGATTGCGTAGTCCAAACAAAGTGCCTGATTCTCGACATTGCCATGCCGGGCATGACTGGACCGGAACTGCAGCAGGAATTAAAGCAACGCCGGCAGAACATACCCATCATCTTCATCACCGCTCAAAGGGATGAGACTATTCGCTCCCGAGTGCTCGGACAGGGTGCCACGGAGTGCCTGTTCAAGCCCTTCAGCGATACGGCGCTGAGTGACGCGGTCAATGCCGCACTAGGGTAAGCTGCAGATCTTCCGACCGCTCTGGTAAGCGGAGGTTTATATGAGTTCAGGGAGCGTACGGAGGCTCGAATCTGTTTCATCCAAGTCGGACGCCACGCCTGTGGTCTTTGTTGTTGACGATGACATCTCCGTTCGCGAATCACTGGAATCGCTGATCAGTTTTGTCGGATGGCGGCCGGAGACCTTCGCGTCGGCGGAGGAATTTCTTGCACACCCACGAATCCTAACGCCGAGCTGCCTCGTGCTCGATGTTTCCCTTCCCGAGCTCAACGGTCTCGAACTGCAGAAGCTCATGGCCGCCGATCGGACGGGCATGCCGATCATCTTTATCACAGGGCACGGCGACATTCCGATGACGGTCCAGGCCATGAAGGCGGGAGCAGTCGAGTTTCTAACGAAGCCATTCGACGATGAGGTCTTGTTGAGTGCGATCCGGAATGCCATCAAGCGCAGCGGCGCCATACTTGATGACCACGCTGAGATGCAGGTGCTTCGCGACAGCTTCGCGTCACTCACGCCTCGCGAGCGTGACGTTATGCGGTTAGTAGTCTCCGGCATGTTGAATAAACAGATCGGGCTAAAACTCGGAATCAGTGAGATCACAGTGAAAGCTCACCGTGGCAAAGCGATGCAAAAGATGAAGGCCGATTCACTTGCCGACATGGTTAAGATCGCCGTGAGACTAGGCCTGGCACCGGCCAGGAATCCATGGCATGTTTCAGGTGAGTCAGACTGAGGCCCCAGCCTTAAAACCACAGAAGTTAAATCGCGAACCTTGCTATGTCTATCAACAGTTACTTCTGTTTGCTAGTCGCGTCGCTTGCCTCTTGAAGCTGATCGGGTCGATGGGAAACGGTATTGTCGGCCTCAAGATGGTGGAAAGTATCCTCCTTTTCGGGATCCTCCGGATCATCTAGTGTGATCAGCACTTCCAGGTCCTCTTCGCTCATATCAACCTCCTATCGGTCG
>DATKIS010000995.1:0-5033 GCA_035543975.1 Pyrinomonadaceae bacterium | reverse complement strand
GCGACAGTGTCTGCGATCATCGCGTCGCGCGGGGCGGTCCGTATCCCTTTTCCCACCCGATCAGCCAGCCGAATCGCCATCACCTGATGCCAACCCGTAGCGAACGCCAGCAGCGGGCGGGCAAAACTCGACAGCCCATATCCGAACACGACAAAGACTTTTCGCTTGCCAAACCGATCGCTGAAATGACCGGCAAAGAGTTTGAGTAAGCTGGAGATGGATTCGGCCGTTCCCTCTATGCTTCCCAACACTCGCGGGGAAACACCGAGGGTGTTGTTTAGAAAGAAAGGCAGCAGAGGATAGATGATCTCGCTGGAGACATCGTTGAGGAGGCTTACCAGGCTGATCGCAAAAACGTTCCGCGGCAGTTGCCGGTAGCGGGTCCATAGTCCGACGATGCCGCCGGAGGAGGCTAACGTTTTGGGATCGTCTGGTTCGGCTGAATCATCATTGCTATTCGCCATGATCGTGGCAACTCAGCGAACAGGTGAAGGTCTGGCGGGCGTTGGCCGTTGACGAGTTGGAGGGGGCTTAGGCGCCAGCCGGCTACTCCACCACCAGAAGCCGCCGCCACCTACCAAAGCAACCAAGACAATGCCTATGATTGCCAGCCTAATGGCCCAACGAATCGCGAGTTTCGCGATCAGGAAAAAGATGACCAGCAGGACAACACCGGCGATTATGAAGATTGTGGTGAAACTCATCGGGTTTATTCGACTCTGCGTACTTACTTAACTCTGGATCTCCAGCTTTCAGGCGCGCGATGATGGTTTTGGACAGCAACTATGAGAAGCAGTTTGCCTCGAACCTCGTAAAGAACGCTGTAAGGAAATCTATTGACCATGCAACGGCGCACCCGCGATGACAGTAGTGACCCGGCCTCGGGAAAGTGATTGATGCGTTCCAAGGTTCGTTCGACTTCGTTCGCAAACTGGAATCCCAACCCTGAGCGTTGGTCTTCGTAGTAATCTATCGTGCTGTCTAGTTCAGCTTGAGCGGCGTCAAGAAAACTTATCGACATTTCGGCTGCCGTTGCTTAATCCGGTCAAAGACCTTCTCTGCGGGCACAGCTTTGAGTTCACCACGGTCGTAAGCGTGTAGACGATCGTCGGCTTCGCCCGCCCAGAGTTCATCGATGTGTGGATCGGCAGGTGATTGAAATGTTGCCAGGAGTTGCTCCACCAACTCGGCGCGTTCTTCCAGCGGTAGTGCCAGAGCTTGTTTAAGAATGTGATCACTATTTGCAGACATCGATGAGTCTCCCTTCTTATCCCCTTACTAAGGCTTCTCATAGTGGGCCCGCACCACCGTCTTGATATTTCCGCGAACATGAAAGTCGCCTTCAATCTCAACCCTTAGCGGATCACAGGCAGCGACAAAATCTTCGAGGATCACGTTCATGACGTGTTCATGAAAGATCTTCACGTTTCTAAACGAATTAATGTAGAGCTTCAGACTCTTCAACTCTATGCAGCGCTGATTGGGAACATACATGAGCCGGATGGTGGCGAAATCTGGAAAATCGGAGAAAGGGCAGATCGCTGTGAATTCAGTGATCTCGAAGTCGATACTTATTTCGCGACCCGGAAATTCATACGCGAAAGTATCGAGAGGAAACAACTCCATCTCTTCGCGCGGTGTAGAACGAATGTCGAGATTCTGTTGATTTACTGCCGCGAGTGGACTCTCAGTGATTGCCATGAATTGCTCCCTTAAACCGAAAGGGTGATCTTAACTGAGCGGGAGATCTGCTGCAATTCAGCGGGTGCGGTCCATGGGGGAAAGGGCCGATACGTCTTATAGGAATCATTGGCCCTAGATTTTGGCTCTATTGTTCCCTATTTCAAAAACTTTAATCAGCGCCAGGCCGGCGACGAAGCCACCAATGTGGGCCGCATAAGCCACGCCACCCTGCTGCGATCCGCCCCCCAGAATTCCCAGTCCACTGATCAACTGGAACGCGAACCAAATCCCAATGGCCACATACGCAGGCACCTCAGTCAGAAAGCGAAACAGGATAACCGTAACGCGCCGGTGGGGATGGAGAACGATGTAACCCCCCAGCACGCCGGAGATGGCTCCGGACGCGCCCAGGCTGGGTATCAGCAGGCTGCTCTGATCGGTAGCAAACATGATCGTCGTGACCACATGGGCCAGTGAGGCCAGCACTCCGGTGAGAAGGTAGAAGATTAGGTATCTGAGATGCCCCAGTCGATGCTCAACATTGTCACCAAAAATCCACAGGAAGAGCATGTTGCCCGCGATGTGGGCGATCCCGCCATGCATGAAGATCGAGAAAATCAAAGTCAGATAAACCGAAAGTGGAGTGGGCTGGAGGCCGGGGATCAAAAGCCGTTGTCCGGTAACCGGATGCTCAACGATCCTATCGGGCGTTTGAATATCGCGCCCGCTCAGAATCTCCTGAGGCACGGTTGAAAAGGCATAGGTAAACCTTTCGTTCGTTCCGAGTTGCTGGAGGAAGACGAAAACCAGGATATTGATCACAATCAGAACGTAATTAACGATCGGCGTCGTTGTCCGATCGGCATTGTCGTCGTAAAGAGGAAAAACCATTGGCTAGTGTCCTTAGTCTGTTAGATAAAACCGCCGCTCCCAGCGTGTTTCTGTTCGGCCGGTTTAGTCCTTTCGGGGATCGTGGTCCAATAGCAAAACACTCAGGACACGATCCACGAATAACACGAAATCACACGAACCCGTTTAGCCGGGACTACAGTGCCCTGGAGTCGGCTGGTTCAAGCTGCTATTCAATCTGCCGTTCTCACACCTGCATGAACAATCGCCGGCTCATGCGGCTTCAATAATTCATATCCTTCTGAGCGTGCCACAAACGTTGCCGCGGTGATATCACCGACGACATTGAGGGTCGTGCGGCACATATCAAGAATCCGATCCACGCCGAGAATAATCGCTATCAAGGCCGGATTCACCCCAATGGTGACCAGCACGCCAATGATAAAGGGGATTGACCCGGAAGGTACGCCCGCCGTTCCGATACCCCCGAGAATGGCGAGGTAGACCACCATGAGTTGCTGCCCTAAAGAAAGGTCCACACCTGCCAGTTGGGCAAGGAACAAGACCGTCACCCCTTCATACAAAGCCGTGCCGTTCTGATTTGCAGTCGCGCCGACAGTCAACACAAAACTGTTAATCTCCTGGGGCACACCCAGGTTCTCCTCTGAAACACGCAGGGCCGTTGGCAACGTCGCATTGGAGGATGAAGTTGAAAAGGCCGTCAGTATTACCGTCTTTATGCGTCTGAAAAACTCCAACGGCGACAGACGCGAGAGGAAGTAGACCGACAGTGAATACACGCCGAACATATGCAGCGATAGACCAACCAGCACGGTCACCACAAACCAGCCCAACGCCTGCAACAGATCCAATCCAAAGCGCGCGGTGTTGTTGAACAGCAGGCAGGCCACGGCGTAAGGCGCAAACTTCATGATTATTTCAATGATCTTGGCCGTGATCTCATAGAGCGCCTGGAGACCAAGTAACAGGGGCGCCGTAACTTTGACCGGAATTAACGTGATCGCGATCCCAATGATCAGCGCAAAGAACATCAGGTGGAGCATGTTGGGTGTTCCGCCGGAAGTTGCAGTGCTCGGGTTCGACGGTACCCCCGCAATAGAGGCAAGCGGATTCGATGGAACCAGCGTCTCCACTACCTGCATCAGTGGCGAAGTAACCGCACCCGACTTCTTCGCGGCATCTACCTGCTTGGTTGCATCCCCACCATAACGTTGTTCCAGCGCGGCTTTGGTGGCCGGGTCGATCCGCTCGCCGGGCCTGATGGTATTGGCCAGAGTTAACCCAATCACCACTGAGATGGCCGATAGAATGAAGCAATAAACGAACGACTTCACTCCGACGCGGCCAAGTTTGCGAATGTCCCCAATGCCCGCCACTCCAACCACCAGCGACGAGAAAACCAGGGGAACTACAATCATCAGGAGCGAGCGAAGGAATAGTTGGCCCACCGGCTGGGTGACGTTGTCGATCACCCAGGCGACCTTCGGATGGTCCCCGCCTAAGGCAAAGTTGACGCTGACGCCGGCAATTACACCAACCGCCAGACCAATCAGAATGCGCGTATGCAGCGCCATGCCTTTGGGTCTGTCCGGTGTCTCCTCGTCAAGGTCGGTGGTAACTTCACGCTCAAAGGCGTTAGCATCAATCTTTGGGCGAGCGAGATCGTCTTGTTCGTTTGGCATATTTTGTCGGTGCTCGGAGTTCGAACGTTAAAGTGAACTTAGCGTCCCCAGCGTAACTTGTCGCGCAAAACGTCAAAATAGTTTCTGTTAGTGGGCTGCACGATGTTGAAAGTCGTTTGGCTCTTGCGAATCACCACCCGGTCTTCAACCATTAAGGGAAAGCCAACCTGACCATCCAGGGTCAAGGCAACTTCCTCATGTTCAGTTTTTAGTCGCAGTTCAATACGCGCATCGTCGGGTACAACGATGGGGCGGTTTGAAAGTGTGAAGGGGCAGATCGGCGTGATCACCACAGCGTTCATGGAAGGAAAGATCACCGGACCACCGGCCGAAAGGTTGTAAGCAGTTGAACCAGTCGGCGTGGAGACTATGAGTCCGTCCGCTCGAAATGAGTTTACAAACTGCTGGTTGAGGTAGGCCTCTATTTCGATGATGCGGGCCAGGGCAGACTTGTTGATGACCACGTCGTTGAGTACGCGAGTCTTAGTCACCTGTTCGTTGTTGCGTAGTAGTTCAACTGAAAGCATCACGCGTTTATCGAGACGATAGTTGCCGGCGAGAATCGATTCCAGCGCCGTGTACAACTCCTCGATCCGAAACTCAGCCAGATAGCCTAGCCCACCAAAGTTCACTCCCAAAACCGGCACTTCCTTGTCACCCATCAGTCGGGCGGTGGCGATCATTGTGCCATCACCACCGAGCACCAACATCAGATCCACGTTGGCTGCCAGCGATTCAGACGGCACCTCTTCAACTGCGCAGCCGGTTTGTTGGGCGATTCGTTCGCGTTCGATCTCC
>DATKIS010000994.1:0-2098 GCA_035543975.1 Pyrinomonadaceae bacterium | reverse complement strand
AGTCGCCGGTAAGCGCCACAATATCGGGCTGCAAGCTGTTGGCTGTCGCAACCGCGCGCTCGATTTGCTCCCTGCTGGTGAACGGGCTGTGGTGGATATCAGAGAGCTGCACGATGCGAAAGCCGTCAAACGCTGGTGGCAGACGTCGCAGCCGAATCTGGTGATGTTCGATTGTCAGCCGGAAAGGCTCACTAAGTGCTGACCGGGCGGCTGCGCTCAAATTAAGAGCCAGTGCGCGCAGAGGGGTTGCCGGCCTCCCGTTAATAGACGGGACACGACCGCGCTGTTTCCACCTGATCGGAGTTGACATTGATTGTTTTGGTTTCCCTTAGGTTCGTCTTGTTAAGTCGCGGGGCGCAGACTTCAATAGTGATCCTGCTAAGTTCCAAGCCTTGCCTAAGATTTGGCGCATTATAGTGACGAGGCCCCAGGGAAGCAACTCGGAAAGCGATAAATAACGGAACCGCAACCGAGAGGCTCCAGTTCCTCTGACTTTTTACGGCCTTTTGCCGACTTTTCGGGCCAAGTTGCTTGACCGCCTAGGTAAGTAAGTGCGGCAACGCCCCCGTATTCAGACCCCGCCACACTGCCATTTTCTCTATCCTCGCGGACGCCCGCACCCTGTGGCATAATCCCTCGCCAAACTAATCGTGAAAACAAAGTTCATCGTCATTGTTGCAGTTGCACTCCTCTCCCTCTGGGTACTGGGGGCCGCAACAAATGCTGCCGCAGCCGGCGAGGTGGAGACTGGCGCGCCTCATGGCCTCGCACCGATGGTCCTGGTTGGACTCGCCGCTATGCTCGTCATCGCCAAGCTCGGTGGCGAACTCTTTGAACGCATGGGCCAGCCGGCGGTATTGGGCGAACTCGTCGGCGGCATCATCATCGGCAACCTGGTGTTGTTTGGCTTTACCGGCGCCGAACCACTAAAGACCAATGAGGTTATCGGCGCGCTGGCTGAGATCGGCGTCATCATCCTGCTGTTTGAAGTCGGACTTGAGTCTGACCTGAAGGAGATGATCGAGGTTGGCTGGTCGTCCCTGCTGGTGGCGACGCTGGGCATAATCGCCCCTTTCTTCCTGGGGTGGGGAGTGGCGGCCTACTTTATTCCTGATGAACCTCGTCTGGTTCACATCTTCATAGGCGCGACGCTTTGTGCCACCAGCGTTGGCATCACTGCCCGAGTCTTTAAAGATCTTGGGAAACTGGCGACTCGCGAAGCTCGCATTATCCTCGGAGCGGCCGTGATAGACGACGTCTTCGGGCTCATGATTCTGGCCGTGGTAGCGGGAGCCATCAAAGCGGCAGCCACCGGCGCGGTAGTTTCTGTGATGGATATTGGGCTGATCGCCGGAAAGGCCTTGTTGTTCTTGATTGGCGCGATTGCCATCGGGCATTTCGTGATGCCCCGACTGCTGCGGGGAGCTGGACGACTGGAAACGCGCGGCGTACTGCTCACCCTGGCAATCTGCTTCTGCCTCTTTCTTTCCTGGGTTGCGGCCAAAGTGGGACTGGCCGCCATCGTTGGGGCGTTTGCTGCCGGGTTGGTTCTGGATGAGGTCCACTACAAACCAGCAGCCTCGCGGAAGGAGCGCGATCTTCAGGAGCTGCTCCATCCGGTAAGTGCGTTTCTCGTCCCGATATTTTTCGTTTTGATGGGAATGAAGGTTGACCTCCGCTTTTTTGGTCGACTAAACCTGCTCGGATTTGCAGCGACCCTGACGCTCGCGGCCATCATAGGCAAACAGTTGTGTTCTCTCGGCGTGTTGGAGCGTGGAGTTAACCGGCTGGCTATTGGACTGGGCATGGTCCCTCGCGGTGAAGTCGGTTTGATCTTTGCCGGCATCGGCGCAACGTTGATGATGCCAAACGCGAGCGGGGGCAATGCGGCCGTGATTGGCCCAACAACTTTTGGAGCTATTGTGATCATGGTGATTGTCACCACACTGGTTACGCCTGCCGCGCTGAAGTGGTCGCTGGAGAGTAAGCCAGGCGGCAGACGGCAGTAGGCGGTGAGCAGTGGGCATGGGCAGTCGACAGATCGCAGGCGAGCCCGCGATCAGGGCAGTAGCCCGGTCGTTAGGGAGGGCTCGGCCTC
>DATKIS010000993.1:0-2528 GCA_035543975.1 Pyrinomonadaceae bacterium | reverse complement strand
TGGGGCGGCCCCGGCAAACTGGGCCATTGTCAACGGTGAGGAGAAGACTGGCGTCACGACCATGTTCATTGAGGAAGAACTTGATTCCGGACCGATCTTACTCCAGCGGAAAACGTTGATAGGCGAAACAGAAACCGCGCCTGAACTCATGCGGCGACTATCGGAAGTGGGCGCGGACCTGCTTAGCGAGACTCTTTCGCAACTCAATACAGTAACCCCTCGTCCTCAGCATGATCGCGACGCCACCTTTGCGCCGATCTTAACCAGATTACATGGGCGGATTGATTGGTCGACCCCAGCGTCTACGATCGAGCGTTGTATCAGGGGGTTCCAGCCGTGGCCTAACGCGTACACCTTCTTCAAGTCGCATCGTCTAATCATTTGGAAGGCCTCGGTCGAAACCGAGCTTGCCGGGGAGGATGCCGCACCAGAGGGGGAAGTGATTGTCGCCCACGGTGATGATTTGCTGGTGAGATGCGGTCAGGGAACCGTGTTGCGACTGATCGAGGTGCAGCCTGAAGCAAAACGCCGAATGATAGTCAGGGATTTCCTCAACGGCGCTCATTTACAGATTGGTGATCGATTTGGCGAAGTCTAGCCCTGTTTCACCGTCCGTTTCTCCAGCGCGACGCGTGGCCTTTGAGATTCTTCTCCGCGTTGAAGAAGGCGCCTATGCCTCAATCCTCTTAGCCAATCGCGAGTCAGAATTAAGCCCACTTGATCGAGCTCTCTGTCATGAATTGGTGATGGGAGTCCTGCGCTGGCAGTTTTGGCTGGACAAGCTAGTCGAGCATTACGCCAATAGAAAAGTAGCCCGGTTGGATCCAGGCGTGCGGCTCATACTCAGGCTGGGGCTATACCAATTGCGATTCCTTTCCCGGGTGCCGGCGTCTGCTGCAGTAAACGAATCAGTCAAACTAGTTAACTTCGCGCGATTGCGATCCGCGGGTGGCTTGGTAAACGCTGTCCTGCGTCGAGCCACTCGTGAGCCGAACTTCGATCCCACGTCGGCGATAGATGATCCAATCGAGAAGATCGCGGTCGCCACATCTCATCCTGTCTGGTTGATAGACCGGTGGGTGAGCGCCTTTGGCGCACAACAAGCGGAGGCTTTTGCCCGGTCGAACAATGAGCCTGCGACGGTTGCGTTTCGGGTCGTAAACAGCAGACCGAAGTCATCGGACGTGGTGGGTCAGCTGCGAGAGGCGGGGGCTGAATTGAGTCCTTCAATAATCGCGGCTGGAGCGTGGAGAATCACTGGAGCCGCCGCTGAGTTGTCGAAACTGGCTGCCGAAGGCCGGGTTTATGTTCAGGACGAAGCTTCACAGCTTGTAGCGGAAGGGTTACAGGCACAAACTGGCCATCGAGTGCTTGACCTGTGTGCAGCGCCAGGGGGGAAAACCACCCAAATTGCCGATGGCATCAACAATGCCGGCGTCATAGTCGCCGCAGATATCCATGATCACCGTCTCCGAACCGTGATTCAAGCTGCTCAATCACAGCAGTTAAGCAGTATCCATTGCGTTGCCATTAATGGACTACAGCCGTTACCGCTCTTCGAAAGTGCGTTCGACCGGGTTTTGGTTGACGCACCTTGTTCGGGAACAGGGACGCTGAGGCGCAACCCCGAAATCCGCTGGCGCATCACACCCGCTGACATTCACGATCTGTCGGATCGTCAGAAGCGGCTCCTTTTCAACGCGGCCGGTACGGTCAAACCGGGTGGACGTCTCGTTTATTCAACCTGTTCAGTCGAAATCGAAGAAAATGAGGACGTTCGGCAAGCGTTCCTTGAAAACAACAGGCAATTTAGACCCGTTGAATTGGCGCTTGACCCAGCTCTAACCACGTCCCCTGGCACCGCACGCACATGGCCTAATCGGGACGGCACTGATGGGTTTTTCATTAGCGCATTTGAGCGAAAAGGCGACTAGCGAGGGCCCTTAGTGCGCGGGAAATGGCTGCCTTGCGGGTGTGTGGGACGGATGTTAGACTGCGCAGCTTGGTTTGGCCTGGGATCGCGCTCTTAGAGGGTTGACAAGCAATATGGTCAGTGGGGCACTCTCGACAATTCGTCGGTTAAGTATCGCAGTCGCAATCGCGATTCTTTTTCTGTTTGGACTAGCCAGTACCGTCTATCTCTCTCTGCGCAGCCCGGAAGTTACGGTACCTGACGTCTTGGGCAAGGACCGATTCGAAGCAGAGCGCATTTTGGCAGCGGTTCGCCTCAACTTCCGCGTACGAGCGACCCGGCCGAGCCAGATGAACCCTGATACGGTGCTATTTCAGCTGCCACGCGGGGGCGAGGTCGTAAAAGCAGGTCAAACGGTTGCCATGGATATCAGCCGCGCGGTGAAGGAAGGGGAGGCGTCCCTAACGCCAGCGCCTGCGCCGACGCCAGCGGAAAAATCGGATAATCGAAATACAAACGATTCTGCCGCGGCGAACGAAAACAAGCCCAAGCGCAACAAAAACACTAACAAAAACGGAAACGAGAACTCGAACGCCAACGCCGGGAACCGCAACGC
>DATKIS010000992.1:0-3122 GCA_035543975.1 Pyrinomonadaceae bacterium | reverse complement strand
TCAGACATGCGGCGCTTTTTCTCACGATATGGCTCTGTCATTTCCGGCTGGTATTCGATCCCGGCAAACTCGCAAACACCACGGATAATCCGCTCCGGGTCGCTCACCAATTCCTCGAACCACACGCGATGTTGGCGTTGCTCCGGAACGCCTGCGAGGAAGGCTAGTATGTTTTCCTGGCTGATGACCCAGATCAGCTCTGCCAATTCTCGTGGTGTGAACGAGTGTTCGTAACGGAAGAAAATTTGCCCGAGACGCGCTTCCGCAAACGAGTTAATCATCCCGAGAGGATGCCGGCACAGGTGTATGTAGTGAATGTCTTCGAAATCGCTTTCGGCGCGCTGCAACACCTCAGGGTCCAGCGCATACGAAGGTGTTTTGTCTACCAGCAGTTTATCGCCCAGCGACTCCTGGAGTACTCCGTAGAATTCTTTCGTTGTTAAATGCTGCGCTTCAAACTCCTCCATCATGCGTTTCGCTTCGACTGCGTCACAGTCTTTGATCTCCATCAAGGCGCGCATAGTACCTTCCAGCCAAAAGCTGTTGGCCCCGGAGAAGTCGTCACGTCGCTGCTGTAAGGTATTGTAGTTGAGCAATTCGAGCTCCGGCGGCGCGAACAGATCTGAGTGCCCACCCAGCATCACTCGTAAGAGTGTCGTCCCGGATCGAGGAGGTGCGAGCACGAACATCGCTTTCGGATTCTTTTTCTCTCGCGACTGTGAGCTTTGGTTGCGCACAGGCAACGGCGTGATGAGGCTGCGAGCTCGAGCCAACATCTCATCATCGACCTTTGAATACTGCGGTTTCGTTTCCTTATCTGTTTCGGATGCGGCGCCTCTGTCGCGACAAACTCGCGCACACGCCTCCGCATAGTTCGTTTCTAAAAACTGTGCGAGTTTTGCAACCGTGGTGGCGGTAAAGATAACCACGACGTGCACTATCTCACCCAGATCCTCCTGCAAGCGGTTGATGAGAATCGCGCCGTTAATGGAATCTCCGCCCAGGCGAAAGAAATCGTCATGCACCCCAACCCGATCAAGCTTCAATACTTCCCGCCATCTCTCAACCAGCAGTCTCTCGAGCTCGGTTCGTGGTTCTTCATACCGGTTTTCGAGATCCGGTCGTGCTTGTCCGGGATCGGGCAGTGCGCGGCGGTCGAGCTTGCCGTTGGGAGTTAACGGCATTTGATCGAGTACCTGGAGGGTGCTCGGCACCATGTAGGAAGGCAACCGGCTCGCGAGATATTGCTGCAATTCCGTCAAACTTAGCGTCGCCTCTTCGCGATCTCCACCTGACTCTGCTGCTGCCGTTGCTGCCACCGTTGCCCGTCGCGGCACCACATACCCGTGCAAGCGGCTGTTTCCACTCTCCTCGCGCCGCGCCACCACCACCGCCTCGCTCACACCTGCATGGCCCAGCAGTGCTGCTTCGATCTCTCCTAACTCGATCCGATAACCTCGGACTTTTACCTGCTCATCAGTTCGCCCCAAATACTCCAGCTCGCCGCTGGCTAAATATCTACCCGCATCGCCCGTTCGATACAGTCGCGCCCCTGCCACACCGCTATGCTCATCCGGCACGAATCTCTCTGCGGTCAGATCTGCGCGCTTCAGATAACCACGTGCCACTCCTGGTCCACCGACGTATAGCTCTCCACGCACTCCCAGTGGCGCCACTTCGCCACAGTAGTCCAGCACGTACACGCGCAGGTCTCCCAGGCCCTTACCGATCACACTACCTATGCCGTGCTCAATCTCTTCCCGCCACAGCCTCCGGTACGTCACATGCACCGTAGTCTCAGTGATCCCATACATATTGATCAGTTGCGGTGGCTCGTCTCCATGTCGCGCGCACCAACTCCGAAACCAGCGCGGCTCGAGCGCTTCGCCTCCGAAGATCACCAGGCGCAGTGCCAACTTCGCGCTCTCTGTTCTCGCCGTAGCACCGTTGCTGTTATTCGCTTCCTTCGGCCACGCCTCTTCTACTGCTTGCTGCAACTGCCGGAATGCCGACGGTGTCTGATTCAAAATCGTCACCTGCTCCGCCAACAGCAGTTCATAGAATGACGCGGGTGTTCGGCTCACCCAGTACGGGACCACTACCAGCCGTCCACCGTAGGCCAGCGCTCCCCAGATCTCCCACACCGAAAAATCAAAAGCAAAGGAGTGAAATAAGGTCCACACATCGTCTGCGGTGAAGCCAAAGTGCTGTTCTGTGGCAGCTAGCAAGCGTTCGACGTTGTGATGTGTGACCACTACTCCTTTAGGCTTGCCCGTCGAACCTGACGTGTAGATCACATAGGCCGCATTCTCTCGCTCCACCGGTACCTCAATAGAACTGTCCGGCCCCTCACGCCATTCGGCCTGCTCGTCATCAAGCAGCACTCGCGGCGCTGCATACTGCGGCAGAACTGCGAGCAAGGACTGCTGCGTCAACACCACTCTCACTCCCGCGTCTTCGAGCATGAAGCCCAGCCGGGCGGCAGGATACTCAGGATCTAAAGGCAGATAAGCCCCGCCGGCTTTCAGAATCGCCAATACTCCGATTACCAGCTCTACATTTCGCTCGACACACAGCCCCACCAGACTCTCAGTTCCCACACCCAGCGTGCGCAGATGATGCGCAAGTTGATTCGCTCGACGGTTCAACTCTCCATAACTCAGTCGCTGCTCGCCAAACACTATTGCTATCGCTTCCGGTCTCCGCTCTGCCTGCGCTGCGAACTGCTGATGAATACAAGCGCGGCGCTCATAGCTCTCGTCCTTGCCCTTCTGCTCGACGATCAATTGGCGCCGCTCTTCCGCACGCAGCAAAGGTACTTCTGCAATGCGCTGTCCCTCATCTCGCGCGATGCCTTCCAGGAGAGTCTGGAAATGCCCCACCATCCGCTCGATTGTCTCAGCCGCAAACAGCTCCGTGCTGTACTTCACCTCCCCCTTTAACCCCGAGCCCGATTCGGCCAGCGAAAACATAAGATCGAATTTTGCTGTGGCTGCTTCGCTACCAACCCGGCTCAACACCAAATCCGGTAACTCCAGCCGCAAGCTCTCATCCGCCGTCTGCATACTGAACATCACTTGAAAAAGCGGCGAGCGACTCAAATCCCGTTCGGGTTGTAATTC
>DATKIS010000991.1:0-3615 GCA_035543975.1 Pyrinomonadaceae bacterium | reverse complement strand
TCTTTGGAGTGCGGCGTCGAGCCGCCGCACTCCCCACGCCTTATTCACTAAACCGCGGCTGCTCCCCAAATTTACCCGCCAGCCCTTTGAGATACCGCTCCATGAACGTCGTGTGGCCGATGGCGTATTTCGAAACGAAGCGAAAGATCGGGTTGGAGACTTTTCCGATTTCGGTGACCTTCACCTGACTACCCTCGGAACCGGGAGTGATATCAATCTCCCAACGCCCACTGAACGGGCCTTCGAGGTCAGTCAGCTCTCGCACCATCCGATTCGGAGCCTTTGACTCAGTAGTTATCAAAGTCACCTTGTTGCCGTCTTTGTAATTCTCTTGCCAAACCGGCTTTCCATTACGTTCGCCAAGAGAAACAACGCTGGCGACGTCGGAACGCCATTGTGTTTCCCCTGCGTGGTCGTTGATTGCATCCCAGATAGCTTGAGGTGATTGCTTGGTCAGTAGTGTTCGTGAAGCGTGGTGCTCTTCCGGCAACATCAGACCACCAATGAGGACAACGAGAATCAGCGCCGCCAATAGGCTACCCACGATAAGTACCCAGCGTTTGAGCTTACCCATTGAGTCAACTCCTTCTGGCCCCTGTTATTTTGGCGGAGGATAGTGAGAAAGATCGAGTATGTAAAGCCGATTTGTGGCTCGCAAAAAGTTAAGGAAGGAGACCGCCCGGCGTAGGTCGCTGCAAGGATGGCGGTGATATCGACCGGATCGAAGCTCCCAACCAGCTACCGGTCAAATGCAGTCAACTGCTGGCGAGATTGCTGAATAAACTACTTGAATCCGCCTTAGGCTGCCGTGTACTCTGTAACTTAAGGTCAAAAATTTCTTCGCTTAGAGCCGTCACGTCTTTCCGGTAACGAAAGCAAATGCCCCAACAGCGCCACGAAACTGTCCAGACCCGGCTTGGAGACATTTCTCTGATGCCCGAGAGGGGCTACTAAACCAAAAATGGGGATCTCCGGCAATCTCTCGACGATGCACGTTTCGGATCTGCTGCAATTCATGGCATCCGGACGGAAGACCGGCATGCTCAAATTTGATCGTGGCAAGATCGTCAAAGAGATCTACTTCGACAAGGGCCTGATCATCGGCTCGCATACCAACGACCCAAAAGAGTATTTGGGCCAACTGCTGATCCACTACGGCAAGCTGGACGAAGCAAAACTGCGCACGGCGTTACAGGTCCAGAGAGATTCCGGTGGCAGATTAGGCGAGATCCTGATCGCTACCCGGGTTCTGACTGAGGCTGAGGTAGCCGAAATTTTGCGGATTCGGACCCTCGATATCATCTACGATCTGTTTATCTGGGAAGAAGCTCACTTTGAACTTCATGACAATGCGTCGCCCCCGCCCTACTTTATCCGCATCAGCGTCGAACCAACCAAAGTGATCATGGATGGCGCGTATCGAACGGATGAGTGGAAGCGTTTTCGCACCCTGATCCCTTCAGATCGCTCTGTGCTGGAACTTCAGCCAGGCTGGACCACAGCGCTCGACATCAGCAAAGAACTGCGCCAAATACTCTTTTTTGTCGAGAAGAATATGTCTGTAGCAGAGATTTGCTACAACATGCACGCTGCTCCCTTCCATGTCTATGGCCAGCTCTATGAACTGGTAAAGGAAGGGATTGCCCACGTTACCGGCGAGGTGCCCGACGCCTTTAGTCCGGTTGTCGATGTGATTGACCTGCCAGACAGACTGGCAGAACTACTGGCCGGTGCCCGAGTGCAACTAAAAGAAGGTGACGCGGAAGCGGCGCTGGCAACGATTCAGGGCATCCTGGAAAAGCAACCAAAGAATACTGAAGCTCGCAGCTTGCTGCCGCTGGCTGAAGAAACCCTAATCAATCAACTGTACCGGGATCAGTTATTACCAGACAGCGTGCCAAAGTTGCTGATTCCCGCCGACACGCTGAGCCAGCAACAACTCGAGCCACAGGAGGGATTTCTGCTCTCGCGAATCAATGATGAGTGGGACATAAAGTCAATCCTCTCCATCTGTCCGTTTCGCGAAGTTGACTGTCTGCGAATGCTCAAGAATTTGGCGGACCGGCGCATCATCGGTTTTGAGTCCTGAAGAATCAAACTGACGGCCTAGTTACCTTCCTGGATGTTCATCGACTCCCACGCACACATTGATGGTCCTGAGTTTGACGCCGACCGGCCCGAGGTGATCCGGCGCGCCCAGGATGCGGGAGTGTCGGCAATTCTGAACGTGGGCACCGGCGATCCTCATGGCGGCGCCTTTGAGCGCGCGCTTGAGTTGGGGGAAACGCATCAAACTGTTTACACGGCTTTAGGGGTTCATCCTCACGATGCGCGGCTGTTTGACGATGCAGCAGAAGAAGAACTGGAACGGCTGATCCGACAGGGTAGTCGCGTGATCGCGTGGGGTGAGATTGGCCTGGACTTTCACTACGATAACTCGCCCCGCCAGGTGCAGATGGATGTGTTCCGGCGGCAACTTCGCCTGGCCCGCGAGCGGAGTCTGCCGGTGATTGTGCACACGCGCGCGGCCGAAGATGAGACGGTAGAGATACTGAACTCCGAGTGGGGCGGGTCTGACCTGCCCGGCATCATGCATTGTTTCAGCGGAAGCCTGGAGTTGGCGAGGAAGGCAGTTGATTTGGGCTTTCTGATTTCTTTCTCGGGCATAGTCACTTTCAAAAAGGCCGAAGACTTGAGAGCGGTCGCAATGGAGATTCCGCTAGACCGGTTATTGATTGAAACTGACTGCCCGTTTCTTTCGCCGATTCCCTATCGCGGAAAGAGAAACGAGCCCGCTTATGTGGTTGAGGTAGCGCGTTGTTTGGCGGGGTTACGAGGGTTAACCCTTGACGAGATAGCTTCCATTACCACTAGAAACTTTTCCCGGCTTTTCAGGCTGGAGTTCGGCTGAGAGCGCGGCCAAGCCCACCTATAGCCCGGGATAGCGGGCATCAGCGTAGAGCCTGGATGGAGCGCGGCGGAACCCCAGGGAAGACCAACGATTAAGATATCGGATCCCGCGACAGCGGGCGACAGGCTGTAGACGCCACAAATCTGTCGCCCGCTCCGCGGGCCAGAGCAGACTTCCGCAGGTTAACCTGGGGTTCCGCTACGCTGCCCCCCAGGCTCTACGCTGTCGCCCCACTGCCACCAACCTCTTTGGCTCAAGCGCCAACTTTCACATGCTTGCAAATAGATGTTATGCTCGCCCCGACAAAAAGAGAGTCCAAATTTGAGCTTCCGGAGAGTCGGTTTAGACCGTAATGGCCCAGCAGAATTCGTTCGACATCGTATCCGAGATTGATCGCGCGGAGATTACCAACGCCATCAATCAAACCATCAAAGAAGTAAGGCAGAGGTTCGATTTCAAGGGCAGCAACGCTAATGTCACCCTCGAAGCGAACGAACTCGTCTTGACGGCGGAAGATGAAACCAAGCTGCGAAACATGAACGATATTCTGCAGCAGAAACTGGTGCGACGGGGTGTGCCGTTGAAAGCGTTCAGTTATGGGACTGTCGATGCTGCCCTGGGTGGCACCGTGCGACAAAAGGTCCAGATTCAGCAAGGCATTCCGCAGGACAAAGCCAAAGAAGTGGTTAAGTTCATCAAGGATT
>DATKIS010000990.1:0-2031 GCA_035543975.1 Pyrinomonadaceae bacterium | reverse complement strand
ATCAAAATGCTCAGGAGCCTCAATACTCATTACCTGGGTGAAGCTATTGTCCGCGAAAGGAATTTCAGTGGCGGTGCCATGGTGGAAACGCAGGCGATCCTGAACGCCCGCTTCGTGTGCCCGGCGCCTGGCATGTTGGATATGTTTCCAGGTTAAGTCGAGCCCTTCGATGACTGCGGGCGAAAAGTTCTCCAGCAGGTAAATGTCCTGGGTACCCATCCCGGTGCCGACGTCCAGAAGATTACTCGTTTGGTTGAGTCCGGCCAGCGTTCCCATTCTGTGGACCAGATTCTCAGCGGCGGTGACGTAATCGGTGTTGCCGTTTTCCCAGAGTCCGAAATTCAAATAGCCGTGATGAAAGTCGGCGTAATTTTCAACGCCGGGGGAATAGAGGTTTTCCACCTTGCGTTCGTGCGCGCCCGCGCTCCAGTGTTTCCGCTCAGCTTCACTCATCGGAGTTAATAGTTAACAGTAATCAGTAATCAGCAGTCAGCAAAGAGCAACAGATTACAGCAACGGCGAGCAGGGCAGCGCCCACCGTACAGCAAGTAGTGAATCAAGGCTCACCGATGTAGTCCGGCTGATGGCTGTTTACTGATTGCAGTCGACTTTTCTTCATCAGCCTGGCAAGTACACAATCCGCACCCTCGTTCCCATTTCAGATTCTTGCGCGACTGCCGGCAACATAATCAGCGCCGTCGCCCCGACAAATCCCACGAAATCCGAGGAGCCCCCCCATTTCAAAGGCTCCGCACGCAGAATTGCATCTTCAGTGGTTTCAAGCCTGGCTGGCAGGTAACTATCCCTCCCGGCCGCTCCCTTCACCCCTCGCGTGAGGACGGCCCAACCCTCAGGAAGCACAGTCTCTTTCGCGCCCTGCATAACGAGTAGCGCGATCCGCGCGAAGAGGTTGAAAGTGACTGATACCGAAACCGGATTTCCCGGGAGACCAAAAAAGAGTGTGCCATTTGGCAGTCGAGCGAAGACGGTAGGTTTGCCCGGACGCAACGCCACCCTCTCGAAGAATATTTCGGCGCCCATCTCCCGCAAAGCGGGCTTCGTGAAATCGTAAACGCCCACGGAGACGCCGCCGGAACTCACCACCACATCACTGCTTTCGGCCGCCTGGATGATTTGGTGTTTTAGTAGCGCGGTGTCGTCGCCGGCCAGCGGCAGGCGTGTGATATCAGCGCCAGCCAGCTGCGCATAAGCGGCAATTGAGAAATTGTTTGAATCTCGAATTTGATCCTGCCCCGGTGATTGGTCTACAGGTACCAACTCCGTGCCGGTTGCTAACACAGCGACTCGTGGGCGCCGGCCGACCTTCACCTGAGCGTATCCAAAAGACGCCAGCACAGCCATCGCCGCAGCGTTGATCCGTTCACCCGCCTTAAGGACAGTTTCACCCGCAGTTATCTCCGCGCCCCGCCTGACGATGGATCGACCCAAGGCAACTGGCTCGAGAATCTCAACCTCACCGCCACCGCCCAGTTCGCGCGTTAGTTCCACTTGTTGGACACTGTCAGCCCCGGCGGGAACCGGAGCTCCGGTCATGATTCGCACCGCTTGCCCGGCTTTCATTTGCTGGTGCCAACCGCGCCCGGCGGCGGACTCTCCCACGATTTTCAATCGCACCGGCGTCGCCGCCTGGATGTCGTCAGCGCGAATTGCGTAGCCGTCCATTTGCGAGCGGTCGAAAGGCGGCAAGTCGGTGTCGGCGACTATTTCCTCGGCCAGTATTCGACCCATCGCACTGGGAAGTGATACCACCTCAGGGTTGAGTTGGGGGGTATTATCGCGAACGATCTTGATAGCTTCGGCAATGGGGATCATGAGGTCTGCGATTCTAGAGAGGCGCACCGCGCTTGGCAATTCTTTGGAGTGCGGCGGCTCGACGCCGCTTTGGTCCGCGGCGGCTTGACGCCGCTTTGCCTGAATTGAGATCACGTAAGTGACTCACGACAACTCGCGAATCTGTATCGTTCAAGCACCCATCGTGCGGCGTCAAGCTTCCGCGGACGAAAGCGGCGT
>DATKIS010000989.1:0-3743 GCA_035543975.1 Pyrinomonadaceae bacterium | reverse complement strand
CCCTGGCCATCAACCAGCGGATAGCGCATGGAGAAATCCTGCGCCAGGCGAACGATCGTGTCGTAGACGGCGGTGTCGCCATGGGGATGGTATTTACCGATGACATCGCCGACGATGCGAGCGCTCTTTTTGTAAGGCTTGTTGTAGGTGTTACCCAGCTCATGCATAGCCCAGAGCACCCGCCGGTGGACCGGCTTCAGCCCGTCGCGCACATCCGGCAATGCACGTCCGATGATTACGGACATTGCATAATCGAGATACGAGCGCCGCATCTCGTCTTCGATGTTTATATGGTTGCGTTCAGAAGTTGTTTCCATCCGTTGACCTTTCCAGTACAATCCGCCCGCCGTGGGCAAAGCTTTCAAACGTTGCGCGGCCATTCTGCCGAGACAAGCCTTACCCGAGCGAGTTGCATCTCAAAGCAGCGACTTCAAGCTAGCTACTTTCTCGCAGGGTTTGGGCTCTAAAATGATGGCGCGACAGGTAAATCATGGGGCCGTGAAAAGTAAGGCTTATTGTAGCTTGACTGCGCGGTTTTGGCAAACGAGACGGATTGAAAAACCCTAATAAAATCAAGGGCTTCAGCGATAAAGTAACTTGGGTGAGCGGTCTTTGTCTGGCCGGCTAAACCGAGGCTTGAATTCCCCGGAAATCTCGTGGTTGACGAGGCTAATTCTTCACATGCCTGAGCAGACAAACTGGAAGCGCAGTCGTGAGCGGTTGGAGCTGAAGCTGCCTGTTCGCGTGACTTGTCGAGAAACGAGCGAAATTGAATGGACTGAGATCACGCGGCTCATCGATGTGACCCCTTTTGGGGCTGGCTTCACAATTAAGCGGCCGATCGAAAAAGGCCGGCTTTTGCATATGACCATTCCGATGCCGCGACAGCTGCGGGTGTTTGATCACGTCGAAGACCAATATAGAGTTTGGGCGCTGGTGCGCCACATTAAGCCCGCTTCGGAGGCCGGCTCGGCTACATTATTATTTGAAGTGGGGGTGGCTTTCATCGGCAAGCATCCTCCCAGAAGCTACGAGGCCGATCCGTCCAGGCGTTACGAGATTGACGGGACGTCGGCCCCAACTTTGAGCATGGCGGCGGACTGGTCGCCGACTGAGATGGCGTCGTCCGACAAGCGAGCGCACACCCGGCACAGTATTCCTGTCGATATGTTTATTGAGACTTTTAATGACAAAGGCGAGGTCGAGCTGAGCGAATACACGGTGACCGAGAATATCAGTCAAAAAGGTGCGGCAATTTATACGACCCTGGCTCTAGCTGTCGGTCGATTTGTGCGGCTGTCCAGCGAACAGTATAAACTGTCGGTTTACGCCGCTGTTCGTGCTCAGAGCATTGGCCCCACCGGGGTGCCGCGGGTCCACGTGGAATTTGTCGACCGCGAGTGGCCGCTTTGAGTCCTATCTTTTAGTCTATCCTTCTCTTCCTTAACACGTGAGCGAGCGCGCACCATTACCGCGAAATGACTCGGCCGAAAGATCGAGAACCGCTGAGCCGCCTTTGCCTCAGTGGATGCTTGATCTGGTCCGTCCGGCAGTCGGTTACTTCAGCAGTGTCTTTTGGCGGCTGGAACACAAAGGCGTTGAAAACATACCAACCGACACGGGCCTCGTCGTCGCCGCGAATCACCAGAGCTATGGTGATCCGTTTTGGCTATCAATCCCAATCAAGAGACCAGTTCGCTTTCTCGCCTGGAGCCAGGTGTTTTCGTGGCCGGTAGTTGGAAAAGCTATCAGACTCCTGGGCGCATGGCCGCTGCAAATTGAGGGAAGCGATCCGGCCACAATTCGCCGGACACTCAACTGGCTCCGAGAAAGAGGCGTGGTAGTGATCTTTCCCGAGGGTGGGCGCGGGCAAGCTGATGGCTCGATGATCCGCATGAAGGGGGGAGCCGTCCGGATAGCTTTGGAGGCGGGCGTGCCTATTCTTCCCGTCACAATTCGGGGGGCAAATCGCGTTTGGCCGGCCAGCCGATTACTGCCGCGCCTGGGCAAAGTGGAGATCACCTATCACCCGGTCTTCCACGTCGAACAGCGACCCGGAGAGGAACCAAGAGCCTGCGCGCGTCGCGAGACTGAACGGTTGGCGCGGATCATAGCATCCGCCTTGTGAAAGGTTTTTGGAGTGCGGCGGCTTGACGCCGCTTTAGTATCCGGCGGCTTGACGCCGCTTTTTTATCCGGCGGCTCGCCGCCGCTTGGTGTGCGGGCGGTAACGCTTCGAATAACGATGATTGCCGAAATCGCTGCTGATCTCTAGTCAAAGAAACCGGCGTCAAGCCGCCGGATACCAAACCGGCGTCAAGCCGCCGGACTCCAAAGAGAGCCGCCACACTCCAAGAGTTACTTAGCCGCGAGCACCTGCATCATCCGATCATGAATTAGACCATTGGTGGCCAGCACTTTCGGCGTGTAGATACTCAGCGGCCCGCCCGTGAAGTCAGAGACCCGTCCGCCCGCTTCTTCGATAAGCAGTATGCCTGCGGCAATATCCCAGGCGTTTAGCCCGTCTTCCCAAAACCCATCGAAACGTCCGCAAGCCAGATAAGCCAGGTCAAGGGCGGCAGAGCCGTCGCGCCTGACAGCCTGCGCTTCCATGGTGAACTTTTCGAATTCACGCACAAAGTTTGGCCGCTCGCGTACGTTATAAGGGAACCCGGTGCAGAGCATTGAGGCGTTGAGATCGTCTACCTCCGAGACTCGAATGCTGCGGTCGTTCAGCGTTGCGCCCTGCCCGCGTTCGGCGGCAAATAACTCGTCGCGAATCGGATCATAGATGACGCCAATTTCGATTGAACCCGCACGTTCAAGACCAATTGAGACGCAAAAGCAGGGATAGCCGTGGGCGTAATTTGTCGTCCCATCGAGCGGGTCGACTATCCACCGCCATTCGGATTGGCCTGCCGCAGCAGCGGCGCCTTCGGTGGCCCCGGATTCTTCAGCCAGAATTCCGTGGCGTGGATAATGAGTTTTGATGCGCTCGATGATTAGCTTTTCGGAAGCAAGGTCCGCTTCGGTAACCAGGTCGATATCACCCTTGTTGGACACTTGCAGCGCCCGGCCCATTCGGTCGGCAAGGATGCGTCCCGCATCGCGAGCAGTTTGAATCGCAAAATTAAGCAAAGTGAACCTCTTGGATTTTACTAAGTGAACTACAACCGTCTCGAGACCTACGGCCGTCGTAGGATATCTCAAACGCGCATCACTCGCGAACGCGACCAAATAACCTGGCATGAGGAAGGTTAGTGGCGCACGAAATGACGCGAATCTCGCCGAAGAACCCAGGTGTAGGATATTTATGCAAACGCCATTTGTGTCGTCCAACTTCAATGAAAAAAGTAAACCTGCTCCAGAAACTTTCGCTTATTAACGACCACTGGAACCCGCGCATCGTCGGGGGAACTAAACGGACAGCATCTCAAGCTAGTGAAGTTTGTTGGACCGTTCACCTGGCATCATCATGAAGCTGAAGACGAGATGTTTCTTGTGGTGAAAGGCAGGTTTCGCATGGAGTTTCTTGAGACTAACGACGCTTCGGGCCAGGAGGAGCATCGCGAAATCTGGTTGGAAGAAGGTGAGTTCTGCATCGTCCCGCGCGGCGTCGAACACCGTCCGGTCGCCGACCAGGAAGCTCATGTGCTGCTGTTTGAACCGGCAACGACACTCAACACCGGCAACATCGACAACGAATTAACTCGGCAGAAGCTTGGGTGGCTCTGATAAGCTACT